>CAILTC010000631.1 GCA_903837025.1 uncultured Bacteroidota bacterium
ACATCAGCAACAAAAGTAAAACCTGTGACTTCTGCATTAGCTGAAGGAATCTATGCAAACATAGTAACCAGTAAAGGAACAATCGTTGTTCAATTAGAATTTCAAAAAACACCGGTAACAGTTGCTAACTTTATTTCGCTAGTAGAAGGGAAAAATACGTATGTAACCAATGAAAAACTAAAAGCAAAACCTTTTTATGATGGACTAAAGTTTCACCGAGTTATCAAAGATTTTATGATCCAAGGTGGTGATCCATTAGGAAATGGTTCAGGTGGACCAGGTTATGCCTTCAAAGATGAATTCACCGATTTGAAATTTGACAAAGGAGGAATTTTGGCTATGGCCAATTCTGGACCAACTACAAATGGAAGTCAATTTTTCATCACTCATAAAGAGACGCCTTGGTTAACTGGGAAACACACTATTTTTGGACATGTAGTACAAGGGATGGATATTGTTAACGCGATCGCTCAAGATGACGTAATTCTGAAAGTAACAATTACTAGAAAAGGAGTATTAGCCAAAAAATTTGATGCACCAAAAACATTCGCTGATTATTATGCCAATAAAGCGGAAGATGCTAAAAAACAAGCGTTAATTGATGCCGAAAACCAGAAAAAACAAGAAGCAATAAATGCTGAAGCAAAAAAAGTATATTTAGAAAAATATGCAAGTGTTATCTCTGCAAAAGCTGCTAATTTAGCTCAAATAAAAGCAACTGGAACAACTACAGCTTCAGGATTGACATATAAAATTACAGAAAAAGGAAGCGGTGCAAAACCAGCAGACGGTACAACTTTCAATTTTAATTATGCTGGTTATTTTGAAGATGGAAGTCTTTTTGATAGCAATTATCCTGAAGTTTGCAAAACTTACGGAAAATTTGATGCCAATAGAGCTGCTCAAGGCGGATACAAAGCATTTCCTTTGCAAGCAGGAAAAAAAGACGGAATGATTCCCGGATTTCTTGAAGGTATAAACCTATTGAACCTTGGTGACAAGGCGGTGATTTTCATCCCTGCTAAACTTGCTTATGGCGAAAAAGGTGCTGGTGGTGTGATTCCTCCAAATGCAAATCTTATTTTTGAATTGGAGATCATTGAAATCCCAGTTGCAGCAACAGAAAAAAAGTAACTACCATATAAGAACTTTTCTTAATTAGAAAAGGCTCATAAGCAATCGTCTTATGAGCCTTTTTTTATTGGAAATAATCAATTATAAATAGACCAATTTATAGTGGCAAGGTTTTAAAAAAGGGATTCATTTTAAAAAGTATAATTTCATAAATGCAGAATAAATAAACAACATTAGATTTAAGTGCGTAAATTTGACTTAGTGGTCAGAAAAGTCTGAATGTTAGACAAATTCAATAATCCTTTACAAACACGCTTATGCAAAATTCACAAGAAAATAATTTTTGGCAGTTTGATGCTAATTATTGGATCCAAAAATTGGGAAGTTCAGACAAAGGGCTTTCGAAAACTACTGCCGATAAAATACTATCCGAATCGAAAACACTAAAGAAAAATAGACCTGTTTTCCTAAAAGACATTGTCCTTTTCATGAGTCAATTCAAAAGCCCATTGATGCTACTTCTTATTGGTGCTGTAATATTATCTGCTTTTTTGGGCGATACTTCGGATGTGTTTATCATTCTTTTCATCGTTTTATTTACAGGTTTACTTAGTTTTTTTCAAGAAAGAAACGCGAGCCGAATTGTTGAAAAACTGCAATCGATGATCGCTTTAAAAAGCAACGTATTGAGGGATGGAAACATACAAGAAACCATTTCTTCCGAAATTGTAACAGGCGATATTCTAATATTGAAAGCCGGTGATATGTTGCCCGCAGATTGCCTTATTATCGAAGCCAACGAGCTCCATGCCAACGAAGCCAGTCTCACTGGCGAATCGTATCCAACAGCGAAACAAGCGGGTATTATTGATGTAAATACAGAACTAGCCAAAAGAACCAATTGCCTCTGGGAAGGAACGAATATTGTCAGCGGTACGGCAAAAGCCATCGTAATTAATACCGGAACCAATACCATTTTCGGTACTATTGCCCAAAGTGCTTCGACTACGGTTGAAACTACTTTTGAAAAAGGCATAAAGGATTTTGGCTTTTTCCTGATGAAAATTACCTTAGTGCTTTCACTTTTTATACTCGTTGTCAATTTATTAAACCACAAAAGCGTCATCGAATCTGCCTTATTTGCTTTGGCTTTAGCCGTAGGAATGGCGCCAGAATTATTACCAGCCATTACCACAATTGCCATGAGTGCTGGTGCAAAAAGAATGCTCGAAAAGAAAGTTATTGTAAAAAAACTAGCTTCGATCCAGAATTTGGGCGAAATTAATTTGTTGTGTACCGACAAAACCGGAACCATAACCGAAGGCGCCATTAAAGTATCCGGAACTGTGGACGGTCTTGGCATAGAAAATGAATTCGTGAAAGAACTCGCCTATTGGAATGCTTTTTTCGAAACAGGTTATTCGAATCCTATTGATGAAGCACTAAAAACACTGACTTTAGAAACGAAAATAAAAGCGGAGAAATTTGGTGAGATTCCTTATGATTTCATTCGCAAAAGAATTAGCATCGCCGTCACTGCCGACACTGATAAATTCTTGATTACAAAAGGGGCTTATACCCAAATTATATCTATTTGTACCCAAGTAAAATTGAGCGATGGCACCGTCGAAAACATTGAAAGTCATAAGGCCGAAATCGATAAAAAATACGAGCAATTTGGCATCGATGGTCTGCGTTCGATAGGGATTTGCTACAAGAATATGGCGGCCAATTCGATTTCGAAAGAGGATGAAACCGAGATGATTTTTGCCGGTTTTATCTTGCTTGAAGATCCTGTAAAAGCGGGAATTATCGAAACGATTGAAGAACTTCGCAAACTACAAGTAAACCTAAAAATCATTTCTGGCGACAATAAAAATGTAGCCAAGTCGATCGCATTAAAAATCGGAATCGAAAATCCTGTTGTCATGACCGGACAAGAACTTTTAGCCGTAAGTCCCGAAGCAATGAATCATTTGGTTCGAAAAACACACATTTTTGCCGAAGTCGAACCCCAACAAAAAGAACACATTATTCAAGCACTTCGAAAAACGTATACCGTTGCTTATTTGGGTGATGGCATCAATGATGTTTCGGCAATAAGTGCTGCTGATGTTGGGATTTCGGTAGAAAATGCGGTAGATGTTGCCCGAGAAGCTGCTGATTTCGTTTTGATGGAAAAAGATTTGATGGTCATCATTGATGGTATCAAAGAAGGCAGGAAAACATTTGCCAACACCCTGAAATACATTTTTATCAACACGGGTTCTACCTTTGGGAATATGTTTAGCGTGGCGATTGCGTCCTTGATATTACCGTTTCTCCCGATGTTGCCCAAACAAATTTTACTTACGAATTTCATCACCGATTTTCCGTATCTCACCATCGCCTCCGATAATGTAGATCCCGAAGAATTGAACAAACCCGGGAAATGGAATTTAAAAATCATTCGCAATTATATGATTATTTTTGGCATTCACAGTTCTATTTTTGATGTGATTACCTTTCTCGTGCTTTTGTATGTGTTGAAAGTAAAAGAATCTGCCTTTCAGACAGCTTGGTTTGTAGAATCAATTCTAACGGAATTGTTCATTCTTTTCATCATCCGGACGCATAAAAACTTCTTCAAAAGCCAACCCGGAAAATACCTTTTCATTTTAAGTATTCTCGGTTTAGTGATTACTATTTCGCTTCCGTATATGCCCTTTGCGGACAAAATAGGATTGTCACCCTTGCCGATGCTCAACTTGGGAATCATGCTCGGAATCGTGGCGGCTTATATTATTACCGCCGATATGCTGAAAGTATGGTTTTTTAAGAATTATAGAAGTAGGTAATTCTTGAAAAAACATTGAATATAATTGTTTAAACTTTTTGAAAGAAAAAATTGAAACACATAGAAACATAGAAAAAAGGATACAATAGCCCAATTCTTGGGTTCACAAAGCTATGATTTACTATATAAAGTGAAACGACTTGATTAAAATCAAAAGCTATGTTTCTATGTGTTTTAAAAAAAAATTAGTTCAAAATCCGTGTTTACCCGTGTACCGTTCTGTACCAAAATAGAATTATTTTTTTCCAAATTTCCAATCAAATTCGTCTTTGCTATTGATGATGGCACCAATTTCGAATTTAACCACCTCATCAAATTCAGTTTGAAGGATAAACCAATTTTCTTCATTGAAATAATTTTCGAAAGTATCGAAATCTTCTTGGGTAAATTTGGTTATGCCTTTTGTAGCCAATGCTTTTTTGACTTCACTTATTTGTTTACCTATAATTTTATTGCCAAATAATTCTAATTCTGGACTTGAAGCCACAATATAACCCAGTTTAAAGGCTTCTTCCTGATAGAAAGTCAAACGCATTTTAAGTTTATTGTAAGCAAAAATCACGTTATCATCTTCGTCTTTGTAATTCCGATCTGGTTTACCATAAACAGCCGTTACATCGTTTTGTTTCATTCCGAAAAGGAGCTTGTCGATTCCGTTTTTTGTATTTATTTTCATTTTTTTTATTTTAAAAATTGAATGCTTTTTTAATTTTTATCGGCGCATTTATTACTTTTTATTGGCTACAGCCTTTGGCAAAAACCCATCTTCGGAATATTCGCTGTCTGAATTCCAAAATAACCATCCCTTTCCTCCCGCTTTATAAACGGCATCAATTTGTTGCTTGACTTGTGCCGCTCCATAAGTTTGAAAATAACCCGGTTCTAAAGATGATTCTGTCGAGTCTTGCAAATAAGGTCTTAGTTTTGCTTTGTAATTTTTGACGGTACTAATTCTCGTTTTTGTTTTGGTAAACGCATTATAAACCACCCCATACGGATCGAGATCAGGCTTAGGAAATACCACATTATTTACAATTTGACCCGGTGCATAAAGAAAAGGATAAAACATTGGGGAAATATAATCCATATTTTTACCGATCAATTCCAGGTATTGACCAATGCCTTCGGTATCTTTCTCGCTTTCGCAAATGATTCCAAAAACATTCGCCGAAATTACAGTATTGGGCATTTCTTTGCGCGCATAAGCCAGAAAACCGTTGATTGTTTCGTATTTCTTTAGTTTCGTTTTCCCATAATCGATGGCTGCAACATCTCCATTGTTTGTAAAGCGCACATAATCAAATTGAATTTCATCAAACCCAAGCTTCACCGCTTCTTTGGCGATGTTTACGAGGTATTTCCAGCATTCTTTATTGTAGGGATTCAACCAAGTATTGCCTTCTTTGTCTTTCCAGATTTCGCCGTTTTTATTCATTAAGGCCAAATCAGGCCTTTTGAGTGACATTACAGGATCTTTAAAACAAACAACCCGCCCGATAACACGGATGTTGTTTTTATGCATTTCGCTGAGCGTTACCACTGGATCAAATTTTTTGATATAGTTTTTTAAGTTCTTCACCTCCGCCACTTCCGATGCGTAACTCACATAACCATCATCCTCTTTTACATCCGTCACATAGGTATTAATTTCGGTACGATTGGCCAAGTCTATAAAGTGATTTAACACCTTGTTATTGCCAATACTCCAACCCTCAATAAAAAGACCTTTTGTGCTATCTTGAATTTTTCTGTCAAGTATCTTATCTTGCAATTGAAGTGGGTTTTGAGCCAATACCGCTGTCCCAACCCACGCAACTAGAAAGCTTATAATTATTCGTTTTTTGTATTGTGCCATTTGTAAAATTTAATTTCGAGTGCAAAGATACACTTTGTTTCAGTTTGTCACAATTAGCTGCGTTTCTTGGAAAAATAGCGGAAAATTAGACTTTGTTGGGGTATGAAAAAATATCCAACAAATTAAAAGCCCCTTTGATGATTTATGAGAAAATAATATATTTGATAAAATAAAACAGCGAACTCAACAGCAACAATCTTTCTGAATTTGAATGTATAGTTGATACTTTTTATCGTTTATATACTAGTTTACGGACAACAACCCGAAAAACAGTAATAACAACAACTTTTTTTAAATCGTTAAAGCAATGAATGAAATTATAATTCGAAAGGCAAAAGAGATTGAAATTGAATGGATAAATACCAAATATGCAGAAGTTGATTTTAAAAAATCTGTTTTTGAAAAAGAGCTCATTGTAATAGCAGAATACGAAAGCTTAAATAGTGGACTAGGGAGAATAGTTAAAATAGATAAGGAAAATTATGAACTTGGTGGAATGTATGTCTTTCAAGAATTTCGAAATAAAGGCATCGCCGAAAAAATTGTAGCTTTTTTAATTCATAGCGAAAATTTAGAAGATAAAAATATTTGGTGTTTGCCATTTGAAAATTTGGAAAATTTTTACGCTAAATTTGGATTTAAAATGGCTGAAAAAACTAAGATTCAAACTCCAAAAGAAATTACAGAAGAACATAATTGGTGTAACAAAACTTACGAAAAGAGAGTGTTATTAATGGTGAAAATAAATTAATTTACTCATATGCTACATGGTTTGACAAAAGTCCCCCCCTCTGGCACTCGCATGTTTATCTGATGCTCGATTGCATCGAACACCAGAATAAAGTCAATAAACACAAGACAAAATAAATGTTGCTACCGCTAGAATAACGTTTGTACTTTCGAAGAAAAAAATTACTTTTGATAGCATCATGAAACTACTTCATCAAGAAAGCCCTAAAATATGGAAATAGCAAACCCAACAAGTAAAATAAAATTAAGCCGAACTAAATTGCTGCCCTTAGTAATTAGCTTAATTGTACTAACATTTTCTTTTAGCAATAAAACTATGGCACAAGAAAAAAATCAAATGGTTCGATTGGTGAAAATTAAAATTGATCCATCACAATTAGACAATTATAATATGGCGCTAAAGGAACAAATGACTACCGCAGTTCGTGTTGAGCCAGGTGTGTTGACCTATTATGCTGTTGCCGACAAAAGCGATCCATCAAACATATCGATACTTGAAATATATGCTGATGTAGCGGCCTATAAGTCACACATAGAAACTGCTCATTTCAAGAAATACAAGGACGCTGTAAAAGATATCGTCAAATCTCTAGAACTTATAGATGTTTCATTAATTGGTTCTGCTAAGAAAATAGGAATCTAATTCAACCCTTAATCCGGAAAAATAAATTCATCCACAGAAAAATCCAATACATCCGATTTCGCGGCAGCAACGATAATTTCGTCAATGCCTTTTTGGAGTAATAATGGCGTTGTATATTTTCGGCTGGTGGCTACATGAAGCTCTTCTTTCATCATTTTGAAAAAATATTTCCCGTTGGCAGCCCTCGCTTTCACGTAAGTGTAATCATTTACATCCGATTTCATCTCTTCGATCAAGGCTTCGCAATCCATCTTGAGCTCGAAAGAGGTGCTGGTGAAAATTGTTTTTCCTTTTCTGGAGGTAAAAACAAATTTGTACTGATCATCAAAACGTTTACTGATAACAAATGCGCCCATAATGAAATACTGAATCTAAATTAGAATTATACCGTTTAATCTTTAATTGTAATTTCGAGTAATTTTAAAGCGCTACAACTATTAAAATGCAGCCCTTGAAAGTCACTCGAAGAGGCAGATCTATAGTGTTATATTTTTCTTCTCAAATTATCTTTAACCTCATCGAACCATTCGCGACGAAGAATACTCAAAATAATACTATCCCGACGTTTTTCGCTACCTAAAGTGGGCATGTGATTCCGCAAAACCCCTTCTACCTTGCAACCAATGCTTTTCATTGCGGCAATACTTCGCTGGTTATTCGTATCGGCACGAAATTCTACACGCTCCATTCCGAGGGTTTCGAAAGCAAACTGCAAGAGTAAAAATTTACAATGCTTGTTGAGTCCAGTTCCACGGAAATCTTTTCCGTACCAAGTGTACCCTAATTGCAGCGTTTTGAATTCAAAATTAATATCGTAAAAACGAGTGCTTCCAGCATATTTCCCTGATTGCTTGTCGAAAACGATAAACGGGAATTCGGATCCATTTTCTTTAGCTTTCAAAGCTAATTGAATATAATGACTTAGATTTTCTTTTCCGTTCGCACGAACTAATGAAAACTCCCATGTTTCGGGTTCCTTGATGGAAATCTCTAATAAATTTTCGATGTCGGATTCTTGTAAAGGACGAAGCAAAACCATTTTGTCTTCGAGGATTGTATTTTGGGGAAATTCGAAATTTTCTTTCATGGGGATTGGTAATGTTATTAATACAAAATAAGCACCAGATTAACCGAGTTAATCTGATTTATACTGACTTTGGAATTGGGATTATTGCAAGAAAATTTATTCGTTCATTTCGTCGTAACGCACCGGAATTTGCGGATCATATAACGGACATTTGAATTCTTCTAAAGTATCAGCAAGAAGATTCATTGTTTTTCCTTCGGTGCCATAGCAATCAATTTGTATGCTTTGAGGAGTGGTTTTGACGTGAAATGCACCTTTTCCGTTGGTATTTTTCCAACTGCTTTCATCGACTTTTTCCCAACTTGAAAATACCGAATTAATACGATTCAGGATTACTTGTACCGGAAGAATCTCTAATCCTTCGACTTCTTCTTGTTCGACCAAGGCTTCATAAACCAAATGATGGTTCAGATAAATCTCGTCTTGATATTGCCAAAAAAGTAGTTCGTACATTTAATAAAGATTAAAAGATTCAAAAATTGAAAGATTGAAAGATTCAAAAATTCGTTTTTATCGGCGTTTTTGCATTAGCAAATCGGCGTTCCTCTGCGTCCCAAAAGCTAACGTAATTTAATATTCGAAAGTTCCGTATTCGCTGGTGATTGTTAATTTTTTAGCATCGGCTGCTTCTACTCGACCCACGATTTGCGCATCGACGTTGAATGATTTTGAAATAGCAATAATCTCATCGGAAATGGCTTCGGGAACGTAAATTTCCATTCGGTGACCGCAGTTGAAAACTTGGTACATTTCTTTCCAATCCGTTTTAGATTGCTCTTGAATCAGTTGAAACAAAGGCGGAACCGGAAATAAATTGTCTTTTATAATATGCAGGTTTTGGATAAAATGCAAAATCTTAGTTTGCGCTCCACCACTGCAATGCACCATTCCGTGAATTTCATTGGATGAATATTGGTCTAAAATTTTCTTGATAATCGGCGCATACGTTCGAGTTGGCGAAAGCACTAATTGTCCAGCATCGATTGGCGAATTTTCTACCGCATCGGTCAATTTTACTTGTCCCGAATAAATCAAATCTTCAGGAACAGCGGCATCGTAACTTTCTGGGTATTTTGCTGCCAAATATTTCCCGAAAACATCATGACGTGCAGAGGTTAATCCGTTGCTTCCCATTCCACCATTATAGCTTTTTTCATAACTGGCTTGACCAAAAGAAGCTAATCCTACAATCACATCACCTGCTTTTATATTGGCATTATCAATGACTTTAGAACGTTTCATTCGGGCTGTAACAGTCGAATCTACGATGATGGTGCGAACAATATCTCCCACATCGGCAGTTTCGCCACCGGTAGAATGAATGGTCACGCCAAAGGAATCGAGTTCTTTGATGAGTTCTTCGGTTCCGTTGATGATCGCCGAAATCACATCGGCAGTTATGAGGTTTTTATTTCTTCCAATGGTTGAAGAAAGTAGAATATTATCGGTTGCACCTACGCACAATAAATCGTCGATATTCATAATCAAAGCGTCTTGAGCTATGCCTTTCCAAACTGAAATATCGCCTGTTTCTTTCCAATACATATAGGCCAAAGACGATTTTGTCCCTGCACCATCGGCGTGCATAATCAGACAATACTCTTCGTCTTGGGTTAAATAATCTGGAATTATTTTGCAAAAAGCTTGTGGAAACAATCCTTTGTCTATATTTTTTATGGCGTTATGCACATCTTCTTTGGAGGCTGAAACACCGCGAAGTGCATATCTTTTTGAAGTATCTGAACTCATTGTACTATTGTGTAATTTGGCGCAAAGATAAATATTTTTTTGGTGTTTGCCTAT
The DNA here is from genome assembly GCA_903837025.1 of uncultured Bacteroidota bacterium. Lineage (GTDB taxonomy): Bacteria > Bacteroidota > Bacteroidia > Flavobacteriales > Flavobacteriaceae > Flavobacterium. The sequence goes on from CAILTC010000631.1 coordinate 10,049, forward strand.
TCGGTTTTCGGAAGTGTTTTTAAAAGTTATCACAAAAAAAATAACACTCCAAAACCATGGCCTTTTGACAATAAAAAAAATTAATTTTCTAGAATCATAATTTCTACCCTTCGATTTTCTTCTTCCTCTTGCTCTGTTTTTTCTGGTATTGGATGAATTGGTCTTGTATTTCCGAAACCTTTGAAGTTAATTCGTTTTCTATTGATTCCGTTTTGAATTAAAAAAGCACAAACTGCCCTTGCTCTTGCTGTCGAAACACCATTTTTATCTCCTTCAATTTGACAACAAACATGACCTTGAATTTCAATTTTAAGCTTTGGATTATCATTCATGACACACAATAATTCATACAGATTTGTTTTTGATTTTGGTAATATCTTTGCCGAATTATTATAAAAAAAGAGGTCTTTAATTTTGATAATATCCCC
>CAILTC010000632.1 GCA_903837025.1 uncultured Bacteroidota bacterium
ATTATGTAACTCGTGCCGTTTTGCCTAATATGATTGAAAGGCAAATGGGCGATATTATCAATATTTCTTCAACAGCAGGACTGAACGGAAACGCATTAACAAGTGCTTATAGCGCCTCAAAATTTGCAGTTTTAGGATTAACCGACTCGTTGATGCAAGAAGTTCGCAAACATAATATTCGGGTAACCGCTTTAATACCAAGTACTGTTGCTACTGATATGGCCAAAGAATTGAAACTTACAGATGGAAATCCAGAAAAAGTGATGCAAGCTGAAGATATGGCCGAATTAATAATCGCTCAACTTAAATTAAATCGACGCGTTTTTATAAAAAACAGCAGTATTTGGTCGACAAATCCATAATTTTAAAATAAAGCTTCCAGCTTTTAAAAGGCTGGAAGCTTTATAAAAATCACAAATATTTATACTCCTACATTCAAAAATTCCATTCGCACACTTCCGTCTTCATCAATTTTAGTCAAATTGATTTCGTGTAAAGTATTCGCTAATTCAGGGTTCCAAGGTGTTTTTACGCGAACATAGTTTTCGGTAAAACCGTGAATATAGCCTTCTTTATTTTCACTTTCAAAAAGTACCGTTCTATTGGTTCCTATTTGGCTTTCGTAAAAAGAACGACGCTTTTTTACAGATAAACTGCGTAGCATTTTGCTGCGTTTGGCTCGAACATTGGCAGGAACAATGCCTTCCATTTCGGCAGCTTCGGTATTATCACGCTCCGAATAGGTAAAAACGTGCAAATAAGAAATAGCCATTTCATTTAAGAAATGATAGGTTTCAAGAAAATGTTCCTCGGTTTCGCCAGGAAAGCCAACAATCACATCCACGCCAATGCAAGCATCGGGCATTACTTCGCGAATTTTATTCACGCGCTCCGTGTAGATTTCCCGCTGATAACGGCGTTTCATCAACTTCAGGATTTCGTTGCTTCCCGATTGCAACGGAATATGAAAATGCGGCACAAAAGTGCGACTTTTCGATACAAATTCGATCGTTTCATTTTTCAATAAATTGGGTTCGATGGATGAAATTCTCAATCTTTCGATTCCTTCCACTTTATCGAGTTCTTGAACCAATTCCAAGAAAGTATGTTCGTGTTTTTTATTGCCAAATTCGCCTTTTCCGTAATCGCCAATGTTTACGCCAGTCAACACAATTTCTTTGATGTTTTGAGCTGAAATTTCTTTGGCATTTTTCAATACATTTTCCAGTTCATCACTTCGCGAAATCCCTCTAGCAAGCGGAATAGTACAATACGTACATTTGTAATCGCAACCATCTTGCACTTTCAAGAAAGCTCTGGTTCTGTCGCCTATAGAATAACTTCCTACGTAGAAATCGGCTTCTTCGATTTCGCAAGAATGGATTTCGCCAAAATCATTTTTGGACAAATCATTAATATAATCGGTAATTTTGAATTTTTCGGTAGCACCAAGAACCAAGTCAACGCCATCAACATTGGCTAATTCTTCCGGTTTCAGTTGGGCGTAACAACCAATGGCCGCCACAAAAGCTTTATTGTTCAATTTCATCGCTTTTCGCACGACTTGCTTGAATTGCTTATCGGCGTTTTCTGTTACCGAACAGGTATTAATGACATACATATCGGCAACTTCTTCAAAATCGACACGGTCAAAACCTTCATCTTGAAAGTTTCGGGCAATGGTCGAAGTTTCCGAAAAATTGAGTTTACAACCCAGCGTATAAAAGGCAACTTTTTTTCTGTTTTCCATAAAATAGCTCAATTAATGAAATCGTTGTCAAAAAATTGAGAGTGCAAATTTACATATTAATTACAAGATTTAAAATTGGATAATCCTTATATTTGTAAATAGATTTTAAATTTAAAAATCATGCAACCGACTAATTTACAAAAAGACAAACTGGACTTAATCGATAAAATCATTCATACCGACGATCAAAGCAAATTGGATTTCATAAAAAGTGCCTTTAATGATGATACTTTGGATTATGAATTAAGTATCGAAGAAAAATTGATTTTAGAAGAAGCGACGACAAAATATTATTCTGGAGAAGAACCCTCATTCTCTTGGGATGAAGTAAAAGCAAATGCTAGAAAGAATTATAATGAAAAGAAATCTTAAATTTACTTTTCGAGCAAATTTTGACACAATTATTGCTTACGAATTTCATGAATCGAGACGCCAAAATCTCGGAGAACGTTTTCTATATGAATTAGAAAACTGCTACAAATCGA
>CAILTC010000633.1 GCA_903837025.1 uncultured Bacteroidota bacterium
GAGGCAATTCCGGAACTATGCGGAAAGGTATTTTTAGTGTCTATCGTAAAATGATAGTCTTTTAGAAAAGGCAAATAAACTAAAACTCTTTCGAAAAATTGTTGGATTTTAGGTTTGAAATCTTCTTTCGGTTTTCCTTCAAATAGCAAATCAAAAGAGAAATTTTCTTGATTTTCTTTTTTGGCAAAGGCCAAATTTGTAATCGTTTTACAATTATTCAAGGTAAAACTCACCGAAGGATTGGCTGGAATTTGCTTGTCTTTTTTGCCCCAATATTTCACCAAAGCTATATTGCTTGGAGAACTCCATTGAAAACTGCCGCATTCTACAGAATTAGAGTAAGGAACCGGAATAAAATCGTTTGCTGAAACCATCTATTATATAATTTGTGCAAAGATACTTTTTTCTTGTTTATTCGTTTATTTGTTTTTTGGTTTAATCGATAGAAAGATTTTATTAAATTTGACCACATTATAAAAAATCAAAAAATGAATAAAATCACTCGAATATTGACTGTTGTGGTTACTTGTCTTGTTGTTGGTTATTTCTCAGGAATGGTTACACGTTCTGCAATTATAACTTGGTATCCTACCTTGGTAAAGCCGAGTTTTAATCCACCCAATTGGATTTTTGCCCCCGTTTGGAGTATGCTTTATGTTATGATGGGAGTTGCGGCCGGGCTAGTTTGGAACCGAATTGATTTTGATAAAGAAAATGTCAAAAAGGCATTGACTTTCTTCGCCATTCAATTGGCATTAAATGCTATGTGGTCGTATTTGTTTTTTGGTCTAAAAAACCCAATGCTTGCTGGCGTAGAAGTTGTTTTGCTTTGGTTAATGATTTTCGAAACCTATTCTAAATTTTTAAAAATCAATAAAATAGCAGGTTATTTATTTATCCCTTATTTGCTTTGGGTAAGTTTTGCTTCCGTTTTGAATATTAGTATTTGGTGGTTGAATAAATAAATAACCTGCTAATTTATTGGTTTTAATCATCGCGTTAGATATACCCAACCTGATTTTGTGGCGCCACCTTTCATTTCAGCTACATAAAAATAGGTGCCGTCGGGAAGAGATTCACCTTGGCTATTTGTTCCGTCCCACTGATTAGTATAATTAGTATAACTATTTACTTTTCTTCCATATCTATTGAATAATTCAAGCGTTACGACGTCACAACCTTTTAGGTTAAAGCTGTCATTTGAAGAATCATTGTTGGGAGTAATTACATTTGGAAACATACAAATGGAACTTATTGTAGCTGCTTTATTAAATTCACAACCGTTTGATTCTTTAACAGTTAGGGTGTAATTCCCAGAAATAAGATTCGGATAGGTAGTATTTGCTGTAAAAGGTCCATTGTTGAGACTGTATTGATAAGGTGCAACTCCACTTGTTATATTCATGATTTCAATAATTCCATCAAGACCATTATTGACAACATCTGTTGTTTTCAAATTGATATCTGTAGGGGATTGATACACTGTAACGGATAAGGTTGTTGATAGATCACACTGGTTAATTGATGGTGTAAAAGTATATATTCCAGATGCTGTATTGCTTACTATGGCAGGATTCCAAGTTCCTGAAATTAAATTATTTGAAATTGTTGGCAAAACAGGAGTTGCCGAACCAGAACAAATTGGCGCAACATCCGCGAATGTAGGTGTAGTATTTGGTGTTACCGTTACGTTTAAAGTTGTAGCTGTTGCACATTGTCCTGTATTTGGGGTGAAAGTATATGTTCCAGAAGTTGTATTATTTATAGTTGCAGGATTCCAAGTTCCAGTTATTGAATTATTTGATATTAAAGGTAAAATAGGGCTTATTCCGCCTGAACATAATTGAGGAATAGCTGTAAAAATTGGAGTTATTATAGGATTTACCGTTATTGTTAAAGAGGTATTCGGGGCGCATTGTCCCGCATCAGGAGTGAAAATATAGGTTCCAGAAGTAGTATTGCTGACGATGGCAGGATTCCAAGTTCCGGTAATTCCGTTAGTAGATGTGGATGTTAATATTGGTGCTGCTGAGTTTGTACAAATTGGTGCAACAGTATTAAAAATTGGTATTATAGCGTTTACATTTATAGTTAATGCTGCTGTTGTTATGCACGTACCGGAATCAGGCGTAAAAATATAAGTTCCGGAATTTGTGTTACTAATGGAGGCAGGATTCCAAGTTCCAGTAAAACCATTGTTCGAAGAACTTGCTAAAACAGGAGCTGTTGAGCCATAACAAAAAGCTGGAATTGCATCGAAAGTTGGCGTGATTTTCGGGTTTACAGTTACAGTCACCGAAGCATTCGTGGCGCATTGTCCCGCATCAGGGGTAAAAATATAGGTTCCAGAAGTTGTGTTACTTATGGTGGCAGGATTCCAAGTTCCAGTGAAACCATTGTTCGAAGAACTTGCTAAAACAGGAGCAATTGATCCATTACAAAAAGCCGGAATTGCGTCGAAAGTTGGCGTGATTTTCGGGTTTACAGTTACAGTCACCGAAGCATTCGTAGCACATTGTCCCGCATCAGGCGTAAAAATATAGGTTCCAGACGTTGTGTTACTAATTGTGGCAGGATTCCAAGTTCCAGAAATTTCATTATTTGAAATTGAAGATAAAACAGGAGCTGTTGAGCCATTACAAAAAGTTGGAATTGCATCGAAAGTTGGCGTGATTTTCGGGTTTACAGTTACAGTCACGGAAGCATTCGTGGCGCATTGTCCCGCATCAGGGGTGAAAATATAGGTTCGAGAAGTTGTGTTACTAATGGAGGCAGGATTCCAAGTTCCGGTAAAACCATTGTTCGAAGAACTTGCTAAAACAGGAGCTGTTGAGCCATAACAAAAAGCTGGAATTGCATCGAAAGTTGGCGTGATTTTCGGGTTTACAGTTACAGTCACCGAAGCATTCGTGGC
>CAILTC010000634.1 GCA_903837025.1 uncultured Bacteroidota bacterium
AGTCGAAACTCCTTATTTAATCAAGTCAACTCCAGAAGGCGCAAGAGATTTTGTGGTTCCGTCAAGAATGAACGAAGGACAATTTTATGCTTTACCACAATCACCACAAACCTTCAAACAATTATTGATGGTGGGCGGAATGGATAAATATTTCCAAATTGTGAAGTGCTTCCGTGACGAAGATTTACGTGCGGATCGTCAGCCGGAATTTACACAAATTGATTGTGAAATGGCATTTGTCGAACAAGAAGATATTTTGAATGTTTTCGAAGGATTGACCCGTCATTTACTAAAAGAAATAAAAGGAATCGATGTAGAAAAATTCCCAAGAATTACCTACGATTACGCTATGAAAACCTATGGAAATGACAAACCGGATATCCGTTTCGGAATGGAATTTGGTGAATTAAACGAATTTACACAACACAAAGAATTCATGGTTTTCAATGCCGCCGAATTAGTTGTGGGAATTGCAGTTCCTGGCGCTGGTGACTATTCACGCAAGGAAATAGATGCTTTAATAGAGTGGATCAAACGTCCACAAATTGGCGCAAGCGGAATGGTTTATGCAAAATGCAACGAAGATGGTAGTTTCAAATCATCGGTAGATAAATTTTACGATCAAGAAGACTTAAAAAACTGGGCAAAAGTTACTGGCGCAAAAGCGGGCGACATGATTTTTGTACTTTCTGGTCCAGCCGATAAAACCAGAACACAACTTTCTGCCTTAAGAATGGAATTAGCGAATCGTTTAGGATTAAGAAATCCAGCTGAATTTGCTCCACTTTGGGTTGTAGATTTCCCTTTATTAGAATTTGAAGAAGAAACAGGTCGTTATCACGCGATGCACCACCCGTTTACATCTCCTAAACCAGAAGACATGCACTTATTAGAAACGGATCCTGCAAAAGTTCGTGCCAATGCTTATGATATGGTTTTGAACGGAAATGAAATTGGCGGTGGTTCTATTCGTATTCACGATAAAACAACGCAACAATTAATGTTCAAATATCTAGGATTCACACCGGAACAAGCGGAGGATCAATTTGGTTTCCTAATGAATGCTTTTCAATATGGTGCGCCACCACATGGTGGTTTGGCTTTCGGATTAGACAGACTAGTGTCTATTTTGGGTGGTCAAGAAACGATTCGAGACTTTATTGCCTTCCCAAAAAACAATTCAGGAAGAGACGTAATGATTGATGCACCTTCAATTATTGATGAAACACAATTAAACGAGCTACACATTAAGCTAGATTTATAACCTTTTGTCGATAAAGCAGGTCGTATACCGTTGAATTTCAATTATTTTAATAAAAATATAATTAATTCTAGTGTTCGTATTATATTAAATATTACATTTGCTCCATTATAAATTATTATTACAATTACAATGCGTACAGGTACAGTTAAATTTTTCAATGAATCAAAAGGTTACGGATTCATTACAGACGAAGAAACAGGAAAAGACATTTTTGTTCATGCTTCAGGAATCAACGCGGAAGAACTTCGTGAAGGTGACAGAGTTAGCTATGAAGAAGAAGAAGGAAGAAAAGGAAAAGTTGCTGCGAAAGTAGCAGTTATCTAAGCAGAAATTCAATTTTTGTTTACGAATGTTTAAAAGCGTTTCGATTTATTTCGAAGCGCTTTTTTTGTTTATTAATCTATAAATCCCATTAATCCTCAAAACCCAAGAAAGACGATTTACTATTTAAGAAACAATTATGCTTTGTTTTAGAACTAAATTTTGTTTTAAACTTGTGTTTTTAATCCTTGAAAGCTATCTTTGTGCCTTATTTAGAATAAAAAACAGTAATCATTATGCAATCAAGTCAGTTAGATTTTTTTCCAATACTAATGCAATTGCTTTTAGTTGTTGCATTTGTTGCAGGAATCATAATAATTTCAGGCAAATTAGGACCTAAAAGATCATCGAAAATTAAGGATCAAAATTTCGAATGCGGAATTGAATCTGTAGGAAACGCTCGTATTCCTTTCTCGGTAAAATACTTTCTAGTAGCTATTCTTTTCGTTTTGTTCGATGTTGAGGTGATTTTCCTTTACCCTTGGGCAATTAATTTCAAAGAATTGGGAATAGAAGGAATGGTAAAAATGATAGTTTTTATGCTTTTGCTTTTGGTGGGGTTCTTCTACATCATCAAAAAGAAAGCTTTAGAATGGGAATAAAAATTATTTTAAATGGTGAATTTTAAATTTTAAATGGAAACATTATAATTTATAATTC
>CAILTC010000635.1 GCA_903837025.1 uncultured Bacteroidota bacterium
ATGAATAAAAAAATTAAAGTAATCCTATTTTCAATCGTAGTTGTTGGGATTTTAGCATTTTCAGGAGTTAGTTACGTAATGTATGGCGGAGCTAGAAATTTGTCAAATGAAGAAACTGCTTATGTAGTTACCTCAAAAAGTATTGTAAGTGAATTTTCGACAAATGTTGACGGGGCAAATAAAAAATATTTAGAAAAAGCGATAGCTGTTAAAGGGACGATTACAAAAATTACGGGTACAGAAGTTATAATTGATAATTCCATTATTTGTAATTTGAAAGAATTAGATGCTTCAATTCAGAAAGACCAAGTAGTTACTTTAAAAGGGCGAGTTGTAGGGTTTGATGATTTAATGGGCGAAATAAAACTAGATCAATGCTTTAAAGCTTCTTAAATAGGGTCAAAAATTAACAATTAAAATAAATTAAATTAAATGAGAATGAAAAACTTTTTAACTTTTATGCTTGTGTTTTTTACGATTGGCTTTGCGGCAGCACAGGATGACTTATTAAATCAATTAGATGCACAAAAACCGACTCAAAAGGAAATTGCACCTGCAGCTTTCAAAGGATTGCAAATTTGTAATATCCAATCAACAAAGTTGCCTGCTAAAGGCGAATGGTATATGGTTGTTTCGCACCGTTTTGGAGATTTAACACAAGGATTAAACAATTTTTTTGGGTTTGATAGTGCCGATACCAAAATTGGTGGGATATACGGAGTTACAAACTGGTTATCATTAGGAGCTTCACGACAAACGTACAACAAAACGTATGAGTTAACAGCTAAATATAAATTTGCAAACCAGATAGAAAGTGGTTTTCCAGTAACCATTGTTGGTTATAATACTATGGATATTAATAGCGCATTGAAAACTGCTGTTTATCCAAAGTTAAAATTTACCGATAGATTGGCATTTTCCTCGCAATTGTTAATATCAAGAAAATTTTCAGATTCATTTTCTTTTGAGGTAGCGCCAATTTATGTTCATAAAAATTTGTTTTATGATTCATTTGAACAAAAAAATCAATATTTTTTAGGAGCTGGGGCACGATATAAATTGTCTAAAAGATTGAGCGTAAATTTAGATTATGCCGCACGAATGATATTAATAGAAGGTTTTGTATCTCCTTATCATAACCCTGTTTCCGTAGGTTTAGATATAGAAACAGGAGGTCACGTTTTTCAATTAGTAGTTTCTAATAGCCAACCCATGAATGATGTTGCAGTATTTTCTAATGCTACGGGAACATGGAATGGAGGAAGCCTTTATTTTGGATTTAATATGTATAGAGTTTTTTAAAAATAATAAGAATAATTATGAAAAAAATACAAATAATTGTAATACTTATAGCAGGAGTATTTTTTGGTTCATGTGAATCAAGTACCTACGATCAAATATCGGTGGTTAATTTAAATCCAACTTATTCCGGACAAATAGGCCCTATTGTTCAGGCTAATTGTGTTGGTTGTCATTCTTCAGGAAGTCAATATCCAGATTTAAGTAACTATACGCTTGTAAAAGATGCAACACAAAATGGGCATTTAATTTGCAGAATTGATCAATCGCAATCCTGTGGTAATGTTATGCCACAAAGTGGAGCTATGTCTACACAAGTTATAAATATGTTTAAACTTTGGCAACAACAAGGATGTATAAACTAAATGATTAATATAAATTTTAAACAAATAATAAAATGAAAAAAGGAATAATAGTTGCAATATGTTTTTTAGTAGGAAACATGGTTTTTTCACAAAAAATGATGACTCGTGCAGGTGAAGTAAGATTTGAAGCTTCAATGCCAGCTTTTGAAGAAATTGCAGGAACAAATAATACGGTTTCTTGTATTCTTGACGAAACAACGGGAGATTTCGTGGCTTTGGTTTTAGTAAAAGGTTTCAAATTTAAATCGCCATTGATGGAAGAACACTTTAATGAAAATTATATGGAGTCTTCAAAATTTCCTAAGGCAACTTTCAAAGGGAAAATTGCGAATTTTGATGCAAAAAAATTGACAACAAAATCATCAGAATTTGAATTAGAAGGTAATTTGACTATACATGGTGTTACCAAAAAGATAAAAACTAAAATTGCACTTGCTTTAAATGCAGGAAAAATTTCAGCTAAAAGTTTGATTTTGGTTAAACCACAAGATTATAATATTGAAATTCCAAATCTTGTAAAAGG
>CAILTC010000636.1 GCA_903837025.1 uncultured Bacteroidota bacterium
GAACAGGTATCCGAAATGGATTTTGAATGGAGTGTTAGGACAAAATTAGGTTAATTAGAATTAGAGTAAAAAAAGCAAAAAAAAGCTTCGTTACGAAAACGAAGCTTTTTTTAATATAAGGTAAAGTGAATTAATAATTATTTAGAAGCCAGGAAGCTAACCTTAAGTTTAAATTTTGGAATTAATCTAAAAACTGAATACTCACAAATTTAGGTAAACTATAACCTTATAGTCTTAAAATTTTATTAAAGTTTAGACCAAATGCATAAGCTGTAATTTTTCTGACAAGTTCAAGCGGAAGTCATAAATAAAAATAGTGACAATTTGACATTTTAAAAGTTTTGGCAGTACTTTTGCAATCTAAACGAAAGTATAAAATGAAGTTTAAGAATATTTTTAAAAATAATACAAGAATGACTACTGAAAACACGCTAAATGACGAAATTGTTGATCAAACACCAATTGAGAACAATGAAAATAATTCGGATGCTATGGACGCAACAATCGAAGAAAGAGTTGAAGAAATAACAAAAGAAGAACAATTATCTCAAGATTTAGTTTCTGAAAGAGATAAATTCTTGCGTTTATTTGCAGAATTTGAAAACTACAAACGCAGAACTTCAAAAGAACGTATCGAATTGTTTAAAACTGCCAATCAAGAAGTTTTACTTGCTTTGCTTCCAGTATTAGACGATTTTGACAGAGCCATTACCGAAATTAAAAAAACGGATGACAATGTTTTAATTCAAGGGGTTGAACTTATTAGTGAAAAGTTGAAGAATACTTTATTTTCAAAAGGACTAGAACTTGTTGATGTTAAAGCTGGCGATACTTTTGATGCTGATTTTGCTGAAGCAATTACTCAAATTCCTGCACCAAAAATGAAAGGTAAAATTGTTGATGTTCTAGAAAAAGGATACAAATTAGGCGATAAAATTATTCGTTTTCCAAAAGTCGTAATAGGTCAATAGGTCGTAGAGACACGATTTATCGCATCTGAATAATATAGAAGTAGCGTTTTATCACACCTGAATAAAGGATGAGACGCTATAAATTGCGTCTGTATCAATACAAAAAATTAATAATGAAAAAAGATTTTTACGAAATATTAGGCATTAGCAAAAGCGCCAATGCTGCCGAAATAAAAAAAGCATACCGAAAAAAAGCACTTGAGCATCATCCTGACAAAAATCCTGGTGATTCAGCTGCGGAAGAAAAATTCAAATTGGCTGCCGAAGCTTATGAAATATTAAGTGATCCTAATAAAAAAGCCAAATACGATCAATACGGTCATCAAGCTTTTGATGGTGGTTCTGGTGGTTTTAATGGCGGTGGTGGTCATGGTGGAATGAATATGGATGATATCTTTAGTCAGTTTGGAGATATTTTTGGAAGCGCTTTTGGTGGAGGTGGTGGTTTTAACGGTGGTGGCGGTGGTTCACGTCGTGTTAAAGGAAGTAACCTTCGCATCAAAGTGAAACTGACTCTCGAAGAAATTGCTAACGGTGTTGAGAAAAAAGTAAAAGTAAAACGTAAGGTTCAAGCTCAAGGAGTTTCATACAGAACTTGTTCTACCTGTAACGGTCAAGGTCAAGTGATGCGAGTGACCAATACGATTTTAGGTCGTATGCAATCGGCTTCTACTTGTCCAACTTGTGGTGGTTCAGGTCAAATATTAGATAAAAAACCAGCCGATGCAGACTCTCAAGGAATGATTCTTGAAGATGAAACGGTAACCATAAAAATCCCTGCGGGTGTGGTTGACGGAATGCAATTGAAAGTTTCTAGTAAAGGAAACGACGCTCCAGGAAATAGTGTTCCCGGTGATTTGATTGTTGCTATCGAAGAAATCGAACATGAATTTTTGAAACGCGAAGGTGAGAATTTACATTATGATTTATACATCAGTTTTTCGGAAGCGGTTCTTGGAATATCAAAAGATATTTCGGCCATAAACGGAAAAGTGAGAATAAAACTAGACGAAGGAATTCAGTCGGGTAAAATTCTACGATTGAAAGGAAAAGGGATTCCAAATATAAATGGCTACGCAAATGGGGATTTATTAGTTCACGTAAACGTTTGGACGCCAAAAACACTGAACAAAGAACAAAAACTATTTTTTGAGAAAAATCTTGAAGACGAAAATTTTATTCCAAGTCCAGAAAAAGGAGACAAATCCTTCTTTGATAAAGTAAAAGATATGTTCTCGTAGTTTTTAACTATCAGAATTTTTCCCATCCATGTGAAAACAGGGGTGGGTTTTTTTGTTTTATTTAACACCTTATTGCGGCTATTTTTCTATTTTTACAAACCCGAGGACGGATGTCCGAAAAGAAGAATTAAATTAAATAATTAGAATGGGTAATATACTTGAAGTTAAAAATGTTGTCAAGAAATATGGCGATTATACTGCCTTAAATGAAGTTTCGCTTACCGTTCCTAAAGGAAGTATTTATGGACTTTTGGGTCCAAATGGTGCTGGTAAAACATCACTTATCCGAATTATCAATCAAATCACTATGCCGGATAGCGGCGAAATTTTGCTAGACGATGAAAAATTAAGTCCCAAACACATTCAACATATTGGCTATTTGCCCGAAGAACGCGGTTTGTATAAATCGATGAAAGTGGGCGAACAATGTTTGTATTTGGCACAAATGAAAGGGCTTTCAAAAGCCGAAGCCAAAAAACAATTAGAATATTGGTTCGAAAGACTTGGAATTCAAGGTTGGTGGAACAAGAAAATCGAGGAACTTTCGAAAGGAATGGCGCAGAAAGTACAATTTGTGGTATGCGTTTTACATAAACCAAAATTACTAATTTTCGATGAGCCTTTCTCAGGATTCGATCCTGTAAATGCTAATATAATCAAAGACGAAATCCTCGAATTAAGAAACCAAGGATCGACCATCATTTTTTCTACACACCGTATGGAAAGCGTCGAAGAATTATGTGACCATATTGCGTTAATCCATAAATCAAATAAATTAATCGAAGGAAAATTAGACGATATCAAACGGGAATTCAGAACCAATAGTTTTGAAGTAGGTATTTTATCGGATAATGTTGAAGGATTGATGTATGACATTACTCAAAAATTCAAAGTGGGGACAACCAATTTCAAATCTCTCAACAACGAATTAAAATTAGAAATCCAGTTAGGCAATGCAACGCCAAATGAATTGCTAAATATTCTTGTTCAAAGAGGTCAAGTCACCCATTTTATTGAGAAAATTCCAAGTGTAAATGATATTTTCATTCAAGCAGTAAGTGAAAAATAATTCCACTATGACTTCTAAACTTATAACTTTTCTAACGCATAACCTTTTTTAATGAGTATAATAACATTAATAATAAAAAGAGAATTTATAGCCAAAGTGCGCAATAAATCATTCATCGTAATGACTTTCTTAAGTCCGTTTCTTTTTGTGGGAATCGCTGCTTTTGTTGGTTATTTGAGTTCGATGAAAGCCGATACAAAACGAGTTGCCATTCATGATGAATCTGGTTTGTTTACCAAGGAATTCGTGTCTTTGAACAAAAAAAATGGCGAATATAAATACTATGATTTGTCCTTAATAGATGTCAAATATTTAAAAGATAGTATTACCAATGAAAGCTTCGAAGGATTACTTTACATCCCGAAAGCGACAAATGCCAACGATTTAGAACATAAAATCCAGTTTATCTCAAACGAAAGTCCGAGTATTTCATTCATCGAAAAAGTGCAAGATATAATTGCCAAAAAACTCACCAAAAGTAATTTTGAAAAAGCCAAATTAGATACCTTGGCTATCAAAAATGCGCAAGCCAAAGTGAATATTAATCTGGCCAAAGCTTCGGGAGAGCAAAGTGTCAAAGGACTTAACGAAATTAAGATTGCCATAGGTGGCGCATTTGGTTACCTGATTATGATGTTCATCATCATTTACGGAAACATGGTCATGCGCAGCGTCATTGAAGAAAAAACAAATCGTATTGTCGAAATTATCATTTCTTCAGTAAAACCATTCCAATTGATGATGGGGAAAATCATAGGAACTTCATTAGCAGGATTGTTACAATTCTTTATTTGGGCTATAATTGGGTTCACATTAATGTTTGTTGCCTCTACTTTTTTTGGTATAGACGCTAGTCCAACTGCAAAAATTCCACCTGCAATGATGCACAGCGCGCAGCAAGAATTCGCGGGAACCGCTCAAATGTACATTAAGGAATTATGGGGTTTACCCATCGCCACAATACTAATTTGTTTTGTGATTTATTTCATCGGAGGTTACTTTTTATACAGTTCATTTTATGCCTCCATTGGAGCCGCAGTCGATAGTGAAACCGATTCACAGCAGTTTCTTTTACCTATAATAATGCCATTAATTTTGGCTGTTTACATCGGATTTTTTACGGTAATCAACGATCCACACGGAACAATTGCAACCGTTTTTTCCATGATTCCGCTCACGTCGCCTATCGTGATGTTGATGCGAATTCCGTTTGGCGTGCCTTGGTGGCAACTGGCAATTTCGATAACACTCCTTTTTGCGACCTTCTTTTGTGTGGTTTGGTTTGCTGCAAAAATATACCGAGTAGGAATATTAATGTACGGCAAAAAACCAACATGGAAAGAATTATATAAATGGTTAAACTATTAACTAGGAGCTATTTCCAGCTATTCGTTGCAATCTCCCGAAGAAAAATCGGGAGGATTTCCACTTCTATCTGGGCTAGGGCATTCGTTTTTTAAGAACTTTGCTGCTAATTAGAGATAAAAAACTTTGTGACTTTGTGCCTTCGTGGCAATAAAACAACGATATATGAGCAAAATACTAATCATAGAAGACGAGGCCGCTATTCGAAGAGTACTTTCAAAGATACTTTCCGAAGAAAGCGATACCTATATTGTAGAAGATGCTGAAGATGGTCTTGCCGGTCTCGAAAAAATAAAAAACAACGACTACGATCTGGTTTTGTGCGATATCAAAATGCCCAAAATGGACGGAGTTGAAGTCCTTGAAGCTGTAAAAAAAATAAAACCCGAAATTCCGATGGTGATGATTTCTGGTCATGGCGATATGGAAACTGCTATACAAACCATGCGAATGGGAGCCTTTGATTATATCTCGAAACCACCCGATTTAAACCGGTTATTGAATACTGTTCGCAATGCTTTAGACCGAAAACAACTCGTTGTCGAGAACAAAATTCTGAAGAAAAAAGTCAATAAGAATTATGAAATGATAGGCGAAAGCGATGCCATCAATCAGATCAAAGTGATGATTGAAAAAGTCGCTCAAACCGAAGCTAGAGTTTTGATAACGGGACCCAACGGAACCGGAAAAGAACTTGTAGCACATCAATTACACGAACAAAGTCATAGAGCAAGTTTTCCGTTGATCGAAGTGAATTGTGCTGCAATTCCGAGCGAATTGATCGAAAGCGAATTGTTCGGTCACGTAAAAGGAGCTTTTACATCGGCGGTAAAAGATCGTGCCGGAAAATTTGAAGCAGCTGATAAAGGAACTATTTTTCTGGATGAAATTGGTGATATGAGCCTTTCGGCGCAAGCCAAAGTTTTGAGAGCTTTACAAGAAAGTATGATTACCCGAGTGGGAGCCGATAAAGACATTAAAGTGGATGTTCGAGTGGTTGCGGCAACCAATAAAAATTTAAAAACCGAGATTGCTGAAGGGCGTTTTCGAGAAGATTTATACCATCGTTTGGCCGTAATCTTGATAAAGGTTCCAGCATTAAACGATAGAAGAACCGATATTCCGATGCTGATTTCGCATTTTGCCGAAAAAATTGCTTCGGAACAAGGAAATGCCAAAAAAGAATTTTCGGCAGAAGCCATCCAATTATTACAAGAATACGATTGGACAGGGAATATTCGCGAATTACGAAATGTAGTCGAACGATTGATTATCCTTGGTGGAAACGAGATTTCGGAAAATGATGTGCAGCTATTTGCCTCAAAATAAAAATTAATTTAATGATTTAAAAATTTAATGATTTAAAGATTCTGTATTTGTTTTTCAATCTTTTAATTTTTCAATTTTTTAATCTTTCAATCTTAAATAATGAAACTAAAAAAAATAAACGAAAATCTTCAAGATGCACTTATCGAAAACGGTTTGACCGAAGCCAATGAAATGCAACAAGAAACATTTTCAACGATAAAAAGTGGTGCCGATTGTATTATTATTGCTCCAAACGGAAGCGGAAAAACAACGACAATTGTTATCAATGTGATTCAGAAATTGGCTGGATCCAACGAAGAATCGCCTCGTGCTTTGATTATTGTCGAAGACAAAGCCAAGGTGCTAGAAATGGAAGAACTTTTTGAGAAATACGGGAAGAATTCGGGACTCGAAGTCTATGGCGTACATGATAAAGGCGATATGGAATATGATAAAAATTATATTTCAACTGGGGTCGATGTGTTGATTGGTACACCAAATAAATTGGGCGAAATGTTTACCACAGCTGGTTACAACGTGAACCGATTGAGAATGTTTATTCTTGATGATGCCGATCCTATTTTGAAACTGCGCCACGAAACACGAATCATGCGAATTTCGAATAGTATTGCCAAAACGCAACGTATTATTTTTGCGGATGTATTTTCAGAGCGAATAGAAATTCTTGCTGAGAAAATGTTGGTAGAACCTTTTGAATTCGATTTTGAGGAAGAGGAAGATTTCGAAGAGGAAGAAGAAAATTATGAGGAGGATAAAGATTTTGAAGATCTTGAAGGCGATGAAGAAAACGGGAATAAATAATTTAAAAAATACAATACCATGGGATTAATGAAAGTGTTTTCGGGAAGTGAGATTTTGGCGCAAGCTTTACAAGCAAAAATTGAAGAAATCGGAGTAAATACAGTTATTCGAAATAATAATCAATCAAATGTTTTACCAAGTACTGCTTATCCAAAACCAGTTGAATTATTTATTGAGGAAGTCGATTTTTCTAAAGCAAATCCTGTAATTGAGGAATTTAGAATGAATATCTAAAAATTGTATATTTGTTTTCTGATCCGCAAAGTCTCCGACTTTGAGGATGTGATTTTCAGTCTCTGACTGAATATTAAAAAAAGACAAATGAAAGGCAAAGAAGGATTTTTAATTCGAGATCAATCAAAACCGCATTTTATAACGGCAACC
>CAILTC010000637.1 GCA_903837025.1 uncultured Bacteroidota bacterium
GCCGTTATTGGCGATGCTTCAATTGCATCAGGAATGGCGTTCGAAGGATTAAATCACGCCGGCGTTACCGATGCTAATTTATTGGTCATTCTCAACGACAACGCCATTGGCATTGACCCAAGCGTGGGTGCTTTGAAAAATTATCTCACTGCCGTAAAAGAAGGAAAAAATCCGAAAAAGAATAATATGATTAAGTCCTTAAATTTTGATTATTCTGGACCCATCGACGGAAACGATATTTTTGCAGTAATCCAAGAATTAAAAAGACTAAAAAAAGTAAAAGGACCTAAGTTTCTTCACATTATTACCACAAAAGGTAAAGGCTTACAACAAGCCGAAGATGACCAAGTAAAATACCATGCACCCGGAAAATTCGACGCTAATACAGGAGAAATTCACCCAAAATCAGAAGAAAATCTACCTCCAAAATACCAAGATGTTTTTGGTTTAACCGTTTTGGATTTGGCGAAGGCCAATGAAAAAATTATAGGAATCACACCCGCCATGCCATCAGGAAGTTCATTGAAATTTATGATGGACGCTTTCCCAAAACGTGCTTTTGATGTGGGCATTGCAGAACAACACGCCGTAACATTATCGGCTGGAATGGCAACGCAAGGAATGGTCGTTTTTTGCAATATTTATTCGACATTTTTACAACGTGCTTATGACCAAGTCATACACGACGTGGCTTTGCAAGATTTACCAGTAATTTTTTGTTTAGACAGATCGGGTTTGGTTGGCGAAGATGGCGCGACACATCACGGCGTTTTCGATTTGGCCTATTTACGTTGTATTCCTAACATGATTGTCTATTCACCATTGAATGAAATTGCTTTACGAAACATTTTATATACGGCTCAATTGGGTTTGAACCACCCTATTGCCATCAGATATCCTCGTGGTCGAGGACAAATTATAGATTGGCAAAAACCGTACGAAAAAATAGAAATTGGGAAAGCGAATTGTCTCAAAAACGGTACAAAAGTGGCGGTTTTATCTAATGGAACTATCGGCAACAATGTAACTTTGGCAATAGCCAAAATAAATAATCCAAAAAATATTGCCCATTATGACTTTGCTTTTGTAAAACCTTTGGACGAGCAATTATTACATAGCATTTTTAAAAAATTTGAAAATATAATTACCATTGAAGATGGCGTCAAAAAAGGAGGTTTTGGCACGACTATTGTTGAGTTTGCATCGCAAAACAATTACAGTTCAAAAGTAAAAATTCTTGGGATTCCTGATGAATTTATTGAACAAGGAACAATTGAACAACAACAACAATATTGCAACATTGACGTTAATAGCTTGAAAACTGTTTTTTCAAGCTATTGAAAAGCTTATTTTTGCATTTTTAAACTTAATCATCAATAATGAAATTATTACAATACAGCTTATTATTATTTTTACTTACTCTATCTCTAAATGGTTTTTCACAAGAAACACCCACAACTCCTTTAACTGTCGAATTAAAACCCATAACTGTACCAATAATAGTACCCACAACATTAGTAATAGCTAAAATACAATATAGAAAACCACTAATTTCATCTCATTGGATAAGAAAAAACATCGTCGGTTTTGATATGAATGAAATTTCCTTTTCGAATTGGAATGCAGGTGGTGTAAGCTCTATTTCTGGATTGATAAAAGGGGAGTTTACTAGGATACACACACTTGAAAAAAGCAAATGGTTCAATGAATTAATCATTCGATACGGTGTAAACAAACAAGATGGTTACGCAGTAAGAAAGTCAGATGACGCTATTCGATTTACGTCTACTTTTGGTTATAGAAAAGACACATTGTCGAATTGGTATCATTCTGCGAAATTCAATTTTAACACGCAGTTTGCTAATGGATATAATTATCCAAACCCAACAGCTATTTCAAAACTCTTTGCACCAGCTTATACTTTCCTTGGAATTGGTGCTGAATATTTCGACAAGAAAAAGAAACTAAATTTCTATATTTCTCCTTTGACGATGAAAAACACTTTAGTTTTAGACCAAACTTTGGCTAATCAAGGTGCTTTTGGGGTAACTAAAGCGGTTTATGACTTAGCTGGAAATTTGATTTATGAAGGGGCAAGATCAAAAACTGAAC
>CAILTC010000638.1 GCA_903837025.1 uncultured Bacteroidota bacterium
TAAGCCAATTAACCGAATATTTACGTAAAAAAGCGGTTTGGATCTTTGGTGGAGATGGTTGGGCGTATGACATTGGTTACGGTGGTGTAGATCACGTTTTATCTACTGGAGAAGACATTAATATTTTGGTAATGGACACCGAGGTTTATTCGAACACTGGTGGACAAGCATCTAAATCTACTCCTCTTGGAGCAAGTGCCAAGTTTACTATTGGTGGTAAAAAAACCAGCAAAAAAAGCATGGCATTACAAGCGATTTCTTATGGTAATGTTTATGTAGCTCAAATTGCAATGGGAGCCAAAGATTTACAATCGTTGAGAGCTATTCAAGAAGCTGCTGCTTATCCTGGACCTTCCTTGATTATTGCATATTCTCATTGTGGGGAACACGGTTACGAATTGAAAAACGCTATTTCGCAACAAGAAAAAGCAATCGATTCGGGTTATTGGCCACTCTTTAGATTTGATCCTTCGCAACCAAAAGGAAAAAAATTCAAATTAGATTCTAAAGAACCAAGTATTCCTTTGAGTGACTTTATGTATAACGAAGCACGTTTTACAAGAGTTGTCAAAGAAAATCCTGAATATGGAGCTCAATTATTAGTTCAAGCCCAAGAAGAATCAGACTCAAAATGGGAAAGATTGGAACTTTTTAGAGATTTGTAGAAAATTTAAAATTTTCAAAACGCATTAAAATAAAGGTGAATTTGTAAATGGAAAGACCTGCTCGGGATTTAAAATCTTGGGCAGGTTTTTTTTATGGGAAAAATCTATTTCACCCTATCAAAAACATCGTCAACGGCAATTTTCATTTCTGTAAAAAGAGGATTTTTAACTATTTCGCCTTCCGAAAAGGGTTTTGATCCAATGTATTCGTCGTTTATTAAGCTGTAAACCAAAACAATTCTTGCTTCGGGTTCTACAATCCAATATTCTTTTACGCCACTTTCTTGGTATAAATTGAATTTTGTGTCTACATCGTGTTTACTGTTTTTGGGAGATAAAATCTCTACGATCAAGTCTGGTGCACCATTACAACCTTTGTCATCTAATTTGTATTCATCACAAATAATACATAAATCAGGTTGTACAACAGTGGTGTCTTTCTTTGCTGATTTTACAGGTAAACGAACATCAAAAGGAGCTACGTAAACGCTGCAATTATGATTTTGAAAAAAATTATAAATTTTCCAATTCAAGTTTTGGGAAATAGTTTGATGGTTTCTACTTGGAGCAGGACTCATTTTCAAAATAAATCCTTTTATCAATTCTACGCGCTCTGAGAATTGCCATAATAAGTAATCACTATAGGTATAGGTTTTTGTCAAATCTAAATCCGAAAAGTTTTTTACTACTGGCATAATGCATTCGTTTTTCACAAAGTTATAAAAAACTAGGTTAAGTTCTTTGTTATTTTTCGAGTTCGAAAAGGATTATTCATTTCAAACTTAACAAGAAAATCAAAATTATCTCAATTCCAAATTAGTTTTTTCTCAATTTATAATTGTATTTTTGCATCGTTTTTGCAAACCAATTTGCATAAATACTTACCAAACAACATCAATAGAATGAGTCAAACGAAATATATTTTTGTCACAGGCGGTGTAACTTCTTCTTTAGGGAAAGGGATTATAGCGGCTTCATTGGCAAAATTATTGCAAGGAAGAGGATATAGAACAACAATTCAGAAGTTTGATCCTTATATTAATGTAGATCCAGGAACTTTAAACCCATACGAACACGGAGAATGTTACGTAACCGATGATGGTGCCGAAACCGATTTGGATTTAGGACATTACGAACGTTTCTTGAATGTTCCCACTTCTCAAGCCAATAATGTTACCACAGGTCGAATTTATCTTTCGGTTATTGAAAAAGAGCGAAGAGGCGAATTCTTGGGGAAAACGGTTCAAGTTGTTCCTCATATTACCAACGAAATCAAGGACAGAATGCAATTGCTAGGTAAAACGGGCGATTTTGACATTGTGATTACCGAAATTGGTGGAACTGTTGGTGATATTGAATCTTTGCCTTATATAGAATCAGTTCGTCAATTAGTTTGGGAATTAGGAGAACATAATGGTTTAGTAATTCACCTGACTTTGGTTCCTTATTTGGCCGCAGCAGGAGAATTAAAAACAAAACCAACTCAGCATTCTGTTAAAACATTAATGGAAAGCGGTATCAAAGCTGATATTTTAGTTTGCAGAACGGAACACGAAATTTCAGAGGAATTGCGTAATAAATTGGCTTTGTTTTGCAATGTAAAAAGAGAAGCAGTAATACAATCTATCGATGCTTCAACGATTTATGAAGTGCCAAATTTGATGCTTGAAGAAGGATTGGATGTTGTTGCCTTAAAGAAATTAGATTTACCTAAGAAAGCAGCTCCAGATTTAAAACATTGGAATACTTTTTTACGTAGATTAAAAAACCCAAAACATACTGTTAATATTGGTTTGATTGGGAAATATGTAGAATTGCAAGATTCTTACAAATCGATTTTAGAAGCTTTTATTCATGCTGGCGCTGCCAATGAAACTAAAGTAAATGTGATTTCTGTTCATTCTGAATTTTTGGATGCTTCGGATGTAGCGGAAAAATTCACTGGATTAGATGCTATTCTTGTTGCTCCAGGTTTTGGGGAAAGAGGAATAGAAGGAAAAATCGAAGCGGTGCGCTATGCTCGTGAAAATAAAATACCGTTTTTAGGAATTTGTTTGGGAATGCAAATGGCAGTTATCGAATATTCAAGAAATGTTCTTGGTTATGCCGATGCCAATTCGACCGAAATGAATCCAGAAACATCACATCCTGTTGTTAATCTAATGGAAGAACAAAAAAACATTACCGATAAAGGCGGAACAATGCGTCTTGGTGCATGGAAATGTGATATCAAATCAGATACATTGGCGCATCGAATTTACGAAAAAACCACTATTTCTGAACGTCACCGTCATCGTTATGAATACAATAGTAATTATGTTGCTATTTTAGAAAAAGCGGGATTGAAAGCGTCTGGAGTAAATCCAGAAACGGGTTTAGTCGAAATTGTTGAATTAGAAGAGCATCCTTTTTTCATAGGGGTACAATACCATCCAGAATACAAAAGTACAGTGGAAAACCCACATCCACTTTTTGTGAATTTTGTGGCTGCAACTGTGAAAGCAAAGAAAAAATAGTAACATATAAAGGTTTACAATAATTATATATTATAATGGAAGAAAAAAAAATAGACTTTAATTCAATCATTGGTTTCGTATTGATTTTCGCAATCCTGATTTGGATTATGTATAAAAACCAACCTTCTGATGCGACTATTGCGGCAGAAAAAGCAAAGAAAGA
>CAILTC010000639.1 GCA_903837025.1 uncultured Bacteroidota bacterium
CAAAAAAATATTTTCATTTTTAATTGTAAAAAAGGATTAATTTTATTGATTGTCAAAAAAGTTATATTTGCATTTATTTCAAATTTACATCTAATTTAGAATTAATAAACAAGAAAAACATTTAAACAATAGTATTAAAACAGAGGCTTTTTTTGTAGCTAAACTTCGCAACAAACTAACCAAAAGCCCTCTAACGAATTTATATATAAAAATTACATGAAAGGATATGCAACAATTGGATTACTCATATTGTCAAATGTATTTATGACACTTGCTTGGTACGGACATCTCAAATTTAAAGAACTAAAATGGTTCGAAAATGCTGGATTGATAACCATCGTCCTTATCAGTTGGGGATTAGCATTATTTGAATATTGTTGCCAAGTACCCGCAAACCGAATTGGCTATGACGGTAACGGCGGACCATTTTCTTTGATGCAGCTCAAAGTAATTCAAGAAGTAATTACCTTGGTTATCTTTGTAATTTTCTCTTTATTGTTTTTCAAAAACGAAACTTTTAAATGGAATCATTTTGTTGGTTTTTTATTTTTGGTTTTAGCAGTTTATTTTATATTCAAAAAATAAAAACACATTATTCAAAATCCATTTTTACAGTTCTAAAGCTGGAGGAAAATCATTTCATTGGCACAAAAATCAATTTTGTCGCAGTTTTAATAATTTCTCCCTTATTTAATTTCATTTTTCTAAACTTTCCTGCATTGTACATTTCCGCTTGATCACTGTAATGTTTACTAAAAGGATTTCCTGATTGCCCCGTTGGCAAAATACTCATACTGTTTTCTATATCCGAAAAATCGATTACTCTTCGGGTTGATGGGCCTGCTTTTACAACCAATTTTGGATTATCGGTAAAATCAAACATCAAATTATTAATTACTTCATTTGAACCTCGAACTTTAAAAGGCCCCACATTGAAAATCCCTCGCAATACAGCTACTTTCCCCAAAGGATGAGGATGCTCTAAGGCATGAACTTTGCCCCATGTCCAAGAATTTACCTCATTCCCTAATTGATTTTCTAGCGACGAAATGGCTTCGTGAAATGATTTATTGAGAATATCACTTCTTGTTTCTTTTTTGTTTTTTGTACTAACGTCATCCCACCAAACAGAGTTTTCATTTTGGCTTTGACTGGCAATTACTTGTTTTATGATATGCGTACTCAAAAGTATTTTGAAATCAGCTTCTCCCAATTCATCTTGAAAAGTATTTTTTAAATAAAAATAAATCCATTTGTTGTAAATTGTAGGAGCAATATCTTTCAAATCATTCGAACCTTTCCATTTTTCGAGGATCGAAAATACTTTATTTTCATTAGCTGAAAAGACTTTTTTATCTAAAGTTAAAATTAAATTATCGACAATTTCAACAGCGCGATTCGAAACATTGTCATTCATCATTTCACCAACTTCTTCTTTTGTCCAATTGTTTTTTGGCTCTAATAATCCCGAAATTCTCTTGGCACGATCTTGTGGCAAATAGTAGCCTGGATATAAATAACCGTCAACCGCTTCGGGTTGATTATTAGAAGAATACACATAATTCCAACTCGGATTTATGGCATGTGGATTTTTGGAGAAATCTAAAAATTCCTTCTTATCATCGATGCCATTTGTTCCATTTAATATAAAATTTGGATTAACAGTTTTGTCTAATTTGTATAATTTTCCCGCGGTATTCCAAGCTATATTTCCCTTGGCATCACCATACATAATATTCAATCCTGGAGCAGCAATAAGGGAAACTCCTTTTCTAAAATCATTCAGATTTGTGGAATGCGAAAGTGAATAAACAGCCTCAAGCATTTGATTGTTTTGTTGGGTAAAAATCCATGACATCGCCACTGGTTTTGCCCCTTTTATTCCATCCAAAAAACCATTCATAACTGGTCCGTGCTGCGTCTCCTTAACTTCTAAAACCACACCTGTACTGTCTTTTACTTTAATAATTTCTTTACGAATTATGTAATCTTTAAACCCATTCGCTGTTTTATATTGGTTTTTGTTATTGGGGTTTTCTTCTTCCTGAAACATATCAACATCATCGTTTTCGAACATCGTCAAACCATACGCATAATTGTGGTTATGACCCAAAAGCGGAAATGGAGTTCCGGCCAAATAATAGCCATAAATTTCATAATTAGGCACCACAATATGCGCTTCGTACCAAGTACAAGGCTGCGAAAAAGCAATATGCGGATCATTGGCAAAAATCACTTTACCATTTTTTGTTTTCTTAGGCGCAATAACCCAACTATTGCTCCCAATAAATGCTGGCACCATCGAATTATCAAGCAAATTGGCTACTGATTTGGATATTTCGGCATATTCGATTGCTTTACCATCAAAATTTTTAATTTGGGTTGTGCCCAAAGAACCATCTAATCCAAAATCTTTCAAATAATCAGTACCTAATTTATCTCGAATTTCCGTCATTAAGGGATCCGTCTTTTGCGCCATTGCAAAACTGAACGACATATATCCGAATATATTATAGACATCTTTTATCGTGAATTTTTCTTTTTTTAGGCCTAATATTTTGAATTCGATTGGTGTTTTTCCTTCATCGATATATTGATTGATTCCGTCAATATAAGCCATGGTTAGCCGATAGCTTTCGGAGTTTTTATCTATTTTGGCAATTGCTTTTTCGGAGTTTTCATTAATACCCAAACCCGCAAAAAACGTATCA
>CAILTC010000640.1 GCA_903837025.1 uncultured Bacteroidota bacterium
AATCAATGCTTATAGACATTTCTAACCCAGTCAAAACAGGTATTACATAGTATTCAATGGAAATTTAATCTGAAACGATATTCAGAAGGAGACAGGGAAGTATGCCTTTTAAAAAAAGCACTAAAAAAAGAAGAATTGCTGAATTGCAATTCTTCTGTAATATACAAAATGGTTAAATGATTATTTTGAAGCAAGATTTTCGCTTCCAAAACTATAGCCTCCTCAATAAACTGTTTTGCCGTTTTTTGGGTAACTCCCTTTACGGTTTTGCTAAGATGGGCTGTCGTGACATGTAGTGTATCCGCATAGAATTTTACACTGTGTTGCTGTTTGCAATTTATTTCTACTGTTTTAAAAAATTGTAGGACAAGGTTTTCTTTACTCGAATATCTGATGCCTACTACAAAGGATGACCTGTAATAGATACCTGCTAATTCATACAGCAAAAGATTAAAACTAAAAAGTAATGTTTCATTTATAAAAATGTGTTTTTTTGATCTTCTCGCTTTGCTGTCCAGTAATTTAAACAAATCGATTAGCCGTATTGCCTCTTTGTTTTTGAGAACTATTTTCGGAGAGTATTGTGCAATAAAAAAATCAAAATATCCAATATAGGGTTGCCTAATGCTGTTTTCAAAAGCGAATTCGGACGTAAAGGAGAGCTGACAAATTTGCAATTGATCACTCATTGTCAAAATTTCACAGGAAACCCTTTTAGGAATCACCAGGAGTTCATTGTCAAATAAATGAACTTCTCTATTGTTTATTTGTAGTGATAATGAGCCCAAATTTACTATTAGTATAGAAAAATGGTCGAGCTTAAATAATTCATTGCATGAAATTTTCGATGTGAAATTTTCATGTATATGAACTTCCAATCCTGTATGATTATATCTTGATTTTTTGTTTACCAAAACAATACTCTTTTTTAGAATTTTGATTACACGCTGACTATGTGGGTTTTCCTTGTTTTGGTCCATCTGCCCCGATCGAATTATCAGAAAGTAATCTGGACATCAACAAAACAGAAACCAAAAATAAATTGGAAACATTGTTCATATAAAGCAAAAATGCCAGATTCCTCGGGTTACCCCTTTTTATCTTACCATTTGTGAGATAGCCAATTATTTCATCATAGGATAATAGATCTAGGATGAAATAAAGGCTAACAAGATTGAAGAGGATCAAAAACACACAAAACACAACTATTATTTCCTTTTCAATGAATAGAATTCGAAGTATCATTAGTCAGCACCAAGATTATGTATCACAATCCCTGTTACGAGTGATCGGCTAACAGCGGTAGATAAATTAGCGATAGCACCAATCATTCCTCCAACAATATTACCGACAGAAGAATCCCAATCTTTATCTTTACGCTCCTTGGCATAGTATAGTGAATATCTGACAATAGAGGAAGTGGTGAGAATGATTCGCTTATCCTCACTGCTAAATTGAGTATTGTCTATCACAGAGGATTCATAGGATGTTATAGATGGATAGATTACTCCATATTCTTCGTTTTCCCACAAAAGCGTGTCGCTCATGAAACTGAAGAGACTCCCCTTTGCCGCATTTGTCATGGAT
>CAILTC010000641.1 GCA_903837025.1 uncultured Bacteroidota bacterium
TGACGGCTTTTTAAAACTTGAACCACGTCGTTTAACTGAAATCCTTTGGCTTGCAAAAGAATTAAATAATGAAAAAGCAAATCAGCACTTTCGCTCAAAAACAAATCGTCGTTATCATCTTTGGCTTCAATAACCACTTCCACCGCTTCTTCACCTACTTTTTGAGCGATTTTATTGATTCCTTTTTCGAATAATGACGCTACATAACTTTTCTCCGAATCGGCATTTTCTCTTCGGATTTTGATGGTGTTTTCTAAAGTTGAAATAAATCCAAAATTTGGATTATTAGCTTCTTGCCAGCAGGTATCGGAACCGGTATGACAAGTAGGTCCTTCGGGTTTTACTTGCACCAAAAGCGTGTCATTATCACAATCGTTTTTGATGTCAATCAAATTTAAAAAGTTACCACTTTCCTCCCCTTTCGTCCAAAGTCTTTGTTTCGAACGGCTATAAAAAGTTACTTTTTTGGTGTCCAACGTTTTTTGGTAGGATTCAGCATTCATATAACCAAGCATCAAAACGGCTTTGGTTTCGTTATCTTGGATAATCGCCGGAATTAATCCGTGTGCACTTTTTGAAAAATCTATGTTCATTTTTTTTATTTAAAGATTGAAAAATTGAAAATTGAAAAATTATCTATTATAACTTTCTTTTTTCTTTGTTCTATTATCTATATTCTTACTTCTATATTATTATTTTTAAGCTCTTTTTTCAATGTTTTAATTTCAATTTCTTTGAAATGAAATACGCTTGCCGCCAATGCTGCATCCGCTTTTCCTTCGACAAAGGTATCTACAAAATGTTGAATATTTCCCGCTCCACCCGAAGCAATTATCGGAATATTAACTAATTGAGATAATTTCGCCAAAGCTTCGTTGGCAAATCCGTTTTTGGTTCCGTCATGATTCATCGATGTGAAAAGTATTTCTCCCGCTCCACGCTGTTCCACTTCTTGTGCCCAATCAAATAATCTAATTGCGGTGGGAACCTTTCCTCCTACCAAATGCACCATCCATTCACCGTCAATTTGTTTGGCATCAATGGCTACCACTACACATTGACTTCCGAATTTTTGTGCCAAATCATTAATTAATTGTGGATTTTTTACCGCCGATGAATTAATCGAAACCTTGTCGGCTCCGTTTTGCAACAAAGCTTCCACATCTGAAACAGCTGAAATTCCACCACCTACCGTAAACGGAATATTGATGGTTGCCGCCACTTTTCGTACCAAATCGATCAAGGTACTTCTGCGTTCTTCCGTTGCCGAAATATCCAAAAAAACTAACTCATCCGCTCCTTCATCAGAATATATTTTCGCCAGTTCCACAGGATCTCCAGCATCTCGCAAATCTACGAAATTGATTCCTTTTACGGTTCTTCCGTTTTTAATATCCAAACAAGGGATGATTCTTTTTGTTAACATTTTTTTATTTGTTGTTGGTTGGTTTTACAAACGATTAACCTATTTTATGTAATTGTTTTATCTAAATTCTCCAAAATGCCAAAGTATACCAGAAGGATCATGCACAAAACATTCTTTGCCCCATTCTAATTCCCGAATAGGAACTAATTTTACATTCGGATATTTCGATGTAAGTCCTAATTCTAATAATTGACTCCAAAATTGATTTACATTTTCCACTTCCATGAAAACCATTGTGTTTTCTATCCAATCTTTAACAAAGGCATTTTGCAAATAAAAACCAAATCCATCTAAATCAAAATAACACATTTCGGGTGAAATATAATTTTCTTTGAATCCAAGATCACGATAAAAACTTCGTGATAATTCAAAATCTTTGGCACCAATAAAAGGACGGATTGATTTTGCTTGATGTTTCATTTTTATTTATCCAATTATATAATTTTCCAATTGTTTCAACGAAATTCTTCCTTCGTAAATTGCTTTACCAATTATCGTCCCTTCACAACCTAATTCGGCTAGTTTTGGCAATTCGTCAAAAGTAGAAATTCCTCCTGAAGCAATCAATTTGATTCCTTTGGCTTCCGCCAAAATTTTGGCATACAAATCAAAACTGGGTCCTTCAAGCATACCGTCTTTGGCAATATCGGTACAAATTACATACTGAATTCCTTTGTTTTGATACTCCTGAATAAAGGGAACTAAATCTTCATCAGAATCTTCTAACCAGCCAGAAACAGCTACTTTTTCGTTATTGGCATCGGCACCCAAAATGATTTTATCCGAACCATATTCGGCAATCCATTTTTCGAAAATAGCTCTATTTTTCACAGCAATACTTCCTCCAGTAATTTGGTTGGCACCAGATTCGAAAGCAATTTTCAAATCGGAATCCGCTTTTAATCCACCGCCAAAATCAATTTTTAGTTTGGTTTGTATGGCAATTTGTTCTAATATTTTATAATTGACAATTTTGCTTGATTTTGCTCCGTCTAA
>CAILTC010000642.1 GCA_903837025.1 uncultured Bacteroidota bacterium
AAGTTCCGAGAAGCGCTAAATCGCCAAGTCCTCGGTCATTTCCATAATTAGTATGTAAAAATACATAGGGTATGGTTGCCGAAATTGTGATTTTATTGGTTATACCATAACGAACGCCTTATGAACTAATAAACATGTTTTTGAGCAGTTTTTCATCTGCTTGTAATGCATCACCATTTTGAATGGTTCTATAATCGCCATAGCCTTCTATAACCCATTGATTTGTTGGTAAAGTAAATATGCCATTGTTAGAGTCGGTTGAGGATGCGCTGGTACCTGCAGCGGCGCAACATGCACATTGGCTATAAGTTTGTGTTGTTGCATATAAAAGAACAATAAGGAATACTAATTTTTTCATTTTCTTGGTATAAATTATAATATAAGAGTTGTTTTTCTTTGGCTTTTAGCCAAAGAAATAATTATTTCAAATGGATTGAAATTGGATAACTAAAATAAATTTATACGAGGGGTGGGCGGAAAGTGGTATTCGAAACCGAGATGGGTTTCTTGGTAAAATTAGAAAAAAGGTTTACTCTGTTTTCTATAATTTTTGGAGGAGCGATATTGGTTTCGATGTTGTTTTGAATATAAACTAAATCGTATTTTTCTTTTAGATTATTATCCATTTTTCGTTCATTATCCTCGAATTTTTTTAGGCTTTTTCGAAGTTCACAACGTCCATTACACGTGTTATTGGCTACTTTTCTTTGAACGCAAATGGTTTTGGAAATTTCATCCTGATTAATTTTAAACGACACATACACCATCATGTTCCCAAAACTTGGAAGCAATATAATGGAGGATAGCAATAGGATAAAATACTTTTTCAGGGTTTTTATTTTTAGAGAGCAAATATAGTTGTTTTGGATTGAACTATCCAAAAAAAATCCCCGACTACTTTCGTAATCGAGGATTGAATTATTTAGGTCTGCAACCTGCAACCTGCAATCTGGATTTTAAGAAACCAAAACCCAAGTTCCGTTAGCTATTAAACTTTCGGCTTTCTTGTATTTCATTTCTTGAGTTTGCCCATTGGCTACGTTTTGAATCGTTACCGTATCGTTACGATTAATTTTCGGTTGGTCGCGAACAATCGTTTCCGTTACCTGACGTTGCTGCGTTTGTCCCGCTTCACGATTTGCACTTTCACTAGAAACAATTTGGTCTTTACTCGTTTTATAATTTTCTACTTGACGAACTTCTTTGGCTTCCTGAATGGTAGGTTCTGTTTGTTGTGGTAAATCCCCTTTGAACAAGAACGAAATCACCTCTTTGTTTACGCCATTCAGCATCGAACTAAACAAATTGAACGCTTCGAATTTATAGATAAGCAAAGGATCTTTTTGTTCGTGAACGGCAAGTTGAACGGATTGTTTCAACTCATCCATTTTGCGTAAATGTTTTTTCCAAGCTTCATCAACAATCGCCAAAGTGATGTTTTTTTCGAAATCGGCAACCAATTGATTTCCGTGAGTTTCGTACGCTTTTTTCAAATCGGTAACCACATTCAACGATTTTATTCCATCGGTAAACGGAACTACAATACGTTCGAACTGATTATTTTTGTCTTCATAAACATTTTGAATGATTGGGAAGGCTTCTCTAGCGCTACGTTCTGTTTTTTCAGAATAAAATGCTAGGGCAGCTTTATATACTTTACCGGTCAATTCGATATCAGTCAATCTATTGAAATCACTTTCAGAAACTGGTGAAGTGATAGAGAAATAACGAATCAATTCGAATTCGAAATTTTTGAAATCATTCGATAATTTATTGTCAGTTACAATCAAATCGCAAGTATCATACAACATATTGGCGATATCCAGTTTCAAACGTTCTCCATGCAAAGCATGACGACGACGTTTGTAAACTACTTCGCGTTGCGCATTCATAACGTCATCATATTCTAACAAACGTTTACGAACACCAAAATTGTTTTCTTCGACTTTTTTCTGTGCTCTTTCGATAGATTTTGTCATCATCGAATGCTGAATTACTTCTCCTTCTTGCAATCCCATTCGGTCCATTACTTTTGCTACTCTTTCAGAACCAAATAAACGCATCAGGTTATCTTCAAGCGAAACATAAAACTGTGAACTTCCCGGATCTCCTTGACGACCAGCACGACCACGTAACTGACGATCGACACGACGGGAATCATGACGTTCTGTACCTACAATTGCCAAACCACCTGCCGCTTTTACTTCGGCCGAAAGTTTAATATCCGTTCCACGACCCGCCATATTGGTAGCGATGGTTACCACTCCGGGTTTTCCCGCTTCTTCAACAATTTGGGCTTCTTGTTTGTGCATTTTTGCATTCAAAACGTTGTGGGCAACGCCTCTCATTTTCAACATTCGGCTTAATAATTCCGAAATTTCTACAGATGTTGTTCCAATTAAAACCGGTCTTCCCGCTTTTGATAATTCAGTTACATCTTCGATTACAGCATTAAATTTCTCACGAGTTGTTTTGTAGATGAAATCTTCTTTGTCCTGACGAACCATTGCTCTATTAGTAGGAATTTCTACAAGATCTAATTTATATATTTGCCATAATTCACCAGCTTCGGTAACAGCAGTTCCAGTCATACCGCCTAATTTGCTGTACATTCTGAAATAATTCTGTAAAGTAACCGTTGCGAAGGTTTGAGTAGCATCTTCAATTTTAACGCTTTCTTTGGCTTCAATCGCTTGGTGTAGACCGTCAGAATAACGACGACCATCCATTATACGACCTGTTTGCTCATCGACAATCATGATTTTGTTATCCATTATCACATATTCTACATCTTTTTCGAAAAGGGTATAGGCTTTTAAAAGTTGTGTCAAGGTGTGAATACGCTCGCTTTTGATTCCGAAATCTTGAAATAATTTTTCTTTCTCTTCGGCTTCTTCGTCTTTTCCTAAGTTTTTCTTTTCGATTATCGAAATGGCAGTTCCAATGTCTGGAAGCACAAAAAAGTTACTGTCTGTATCTCCCGAAAGAAATTGGATTCCGTTATCGGATAATTCTACTTGATTGTTTTTTTCTTCAATTACAAAATACAACGCTTCATCCACTTTCGGCATTTCACGTTTGTTATCTTGTAAATATTGATTTTCGGTTTTTTGAAGCAATTGTTTGATTCCTTCTTCACTCAAAAATTTAATTAATGCTTTATTTTTTGGCAAAGCTCTGTACGCTCTTAATAATAAGAAACCACCATCTTTTGTGTTACCTTCTTTGATTAATTTTTTAGCTTCCGACAAGAAACCATTTGCCATTTGTCTTTGAAGACTTACTAGGTTTTCAATTTTTGGTTTCAACTCTGTAAACTCGTGACGATCTCCTTCTGGAACTGGACCCGAAATAATCAATGGTGTACGAGCATCATCAATCAAAACCGAATCGACCTCATCGACAATAGCATAATTGTGTTTTCGTTGTACCAAATCTTCTGGCGAATGCGCCATATTATCTCTCAAATAATCGAAACCAAATTCGTTATTTGTGCCATAAGTAATATCAGAATCGTAGGCTTTTTTTCTACCTTCCGAATTAGGCTGGTGATTATCAATACAATCTACAGTCAAGCCATGAAATTCGAATAAAGGAGCTTTCCAGGTACTATCTCGTTTGGCCAAATAATCATTTACGGTTACTAAATGCACGCCATTTCCGGTCAAAGCATTCAAATAAATAGGTAAAGTAGCTACTAATGTTTTTCCTTCACCCGTTTGCATTTCGGCAATTTTACCTTCGTGCAAAACCATTCCACCAATCAACTGAACATCATAATGAATCATGTCCCAAGTGATTTGCTTTCCGGCTGCATTCCAAGAATTAGCCCAAATAGCGTTGTCGCCATCAAGGGTAATGTAGGTTTTGGTAGCTGAAAGTTCGCGGTCTTTAGCGGTTGCGGTAACAGTGATTTGGGTGTTATCTTTGAATCGTCTTGCTGTTTCTTTGACAACAGCAAAAGCTTCTGGAAGGATGTCTAATAAGGTTTTTTCCGAAATATCGTAAGCTTCTTTTTCTAAAGCATCAATGGCGAGGTATAAATCTTCACGCTGATCAATATCCTCAACCGTTTCGGCCTCTAGTTTGATCGATGCAATTTTTGCATCTTTTTCGGCGCGAGCTTGTTTGATTTGTTCTTTAAAAAACGCTGTTCTAGCTCGAAGCTCATCATGTGATAAGGCGGCAAGAACGCTTTCGAAAGTTTTAATTTTGGTTAAATAAGGTTGTAAGGCCTTTACATCTTTTTGTGATTTGTCTCCAACAAAGACTTTAAGTATGCTGTTTATGAAACTCATAATATATTTGTATTTCTATTTTATAAAAGTGCGTAAATTTAAACAAAAAAAAAGCCTCTTTTGAGACTTTTTTCTTGAGATATTTTTTTAATATTCATCCTCGTTCCAAAGATAATCTTCGTCAGTAGGATAATCCGGCCAAATCTCTTCCATCGACTCATATATCTCCCCTTCATCCTCTATAGACTGTAGGTTTTCTACTACTTCTAATGGAGCTCCAGCTCTAATAGCGTAGTCGATAAGTTCATCTTTGTTAGCAGGCCACGGGGCATCACTTAAATACGATGCTAATTCTAATGTCCAATACATCTTTTGTCTGTTTAGTTTTGTGCAAAAATAAATTTTTTACTGAAAAATACAAGTAAAAAAGTATTTATTTTTTGTTAAAGTTAAGAACGTCTTTTCAGTCAGCAGATTTCAGTCAGCAGATTTCAGATTTATTGCGGAAAAATCTATTTGAATTGCCGAATATCTGCTATCTAACTATTTGCTTCCTGCCTTCTGCAATCTGATTACTTTCTCGGTATCCATTTTACTTCTTCAGCGTTTAAGTCCTTCGACAACTTTCGTGCCAATACAAAAAGGTAGTCAGAAAGGCGGTTCAGGTACTTAATTACGATTTCAGCAACGGGTTCGTTGTGGTCTAAATGCACGGCAATGCGTTCTGCACGACGACAAACGCAACGGGCAATATGACAATATGACACGGTTGTGTGACCACCAGGTAAAACAAAATGGGTCATTGGCGGAAGGACTTCTTCCATAGTATCGATTTCATTTTCGAGTAATTCTAAATCACTTTCTAGAATCCCTAAATTTTGCAGTCGCAATTCTCCGTTTTTCTTCACTTCTTTTTCGGGAGGAGTAGCGAGAATAGCGCCAACGGTAAACAATCGATCCTGAATTTCGATAAGGATTTTTTTGTAATGTGAATCTATTTCCTGATCCCGAATTAGTCCGATGTAAGAATTCAATTCGTCAACCGTACCATAACTTTCTATGCGAATGTGGTCTTTAGGAACTCGTGTTCCGCCAAAAAGTGCGGTTGTGCCAGTATCGCCAGTTTTAGTGTATATTTTCATTTTTTCTGATTAGACGATTTAACTATTTCGAAGTATCACTCTCAATTATTCCGTCCCTTAAACGAATGATTCTTTTTGCGTGTTCGGCAATTTCTTCTTCATGAGTAACTACAATTATGGTATTGCCTTTGTCGTGAATTTCTGATAACAGTCTCATGATTTCCTCCGATGTTTTACTGTCTAAATTTCCTGTAGGCTCATCGGCAAGAATTATCGAAGGTTTGTTAACCAAGGCGCGGGCAATGGCTACACGTTGGCGTTGTCCACCGGAAAGTTGATTGGGTTGGTGATCCATTCTGTCTGCTAAATTTACCTGTTTTAAAACCTCGATAGCGCGTTCTTTTCTTTCTGATTTCGAAAATCCTGCATAAATCATGGGTAAAGCCACATTATCAAGCGCCGTTGTTCGTGGCAAAAGGTTGAAAGTCTGAAAAACAAATCCTATTTCCTTATTGCGAATTTCCGCTAATTCGTCATCATGCATCTGGCTGACGTCTTTTCCGTTTAGAATATAGCTTCCAGAAGTAGGGGTGTCTAAACATCCTAAAAGGTTCATTAAGGTTGATTTTCCTGAACCGGAAGGTCCCATAAGTGCCACATATTCGCCTTTATTTATCTCTAAATCAATACCTTTTAGTACATAAACGATTTCATTTCCCAAGACAAAATCACGTTTGATATTGGTTATTTTTATTAGTGGCTTCATTCTAATTTATGGTTTTTGATTTGAGATTTTAAAAGTACAAAATTGATTTCAATTAAATATTAGTAGGCTGAAATTCATTTTTGTTACAAATTGATATTTTGAACCCGTTGGGTGTAATTAATTTAAAAATCAATTAATCATAAATAAAAAAATTAACCACATAGAATCATAGAAAAAAGTGTTGCATAGCTCAATTGCTTCGCCTGTTCGACCTTTGGTCTCGGATCACATCGCTATGATTATCTCTAATAGAGCGAAATGTCTTTCGGAATTTTTAAAATCTATGTTCCTATGTGTTTAAAAAATTAAATAAATTGAATTACACCCAACGGGTATTTTGATAGAATTTCCTTTAGCAATTTGGAGTCATAGTTTTTGGAGGAAATTTAAAATTGGATTTTTTTTAGTGTCAAATAAAGCTATTGATGATGGTTTGTTCCACAATTATTTTGATTTGTTTTATAATTTTTGGATTAAAATTGAATAGCTATAGTCTTGAATTACATTTACTTAATTAAATATAAAACCAGTAGATTATGAAAAGTTTAAAATTATTTTTAGGAATAGCGCTAGTCGCTTCGGGATTTACATCGTGTAAAGACGAGAAAGAAATGAAGGCCCAAAAAACGGTCGATACCTATGTAATCTATGTAGATTCATTAGGAAATAAATCATCTTTAGATGATAATGGAAATTGGCAAGCAATTGATGCCGAATATAAAATGCGAAGTGTAGTTGCCGATTCGGCAATTGAGAATCTTAAAGATAAAATTGCAGCGAAAGAGCGAGTTGATGCAAGTAGATTAAAATATGCTGCATTTAAAGCAAAAGTAGAAGCCGAAATGGAGGCTAAAAAAAGGGTTGTTGTTACTGTTGGATCTAAGCAAAAATTGAGAAATGCACTTTTTGGCGAAGGAAAAATTGGTGATGATATGAACTTCAGTTGGGTGAATAAAGATAATATTCTAAAAGTGTATGATGTTTTTTTTCAATCCTATAAAGATAATAAACATAATTTTTCAAGAGAAGATTATGATGAAGTAAAGGTGATGTACGAAGGATTAGATAGTAGAAAAAACACCGTTGAAAAAGAAGGTTTGTCTTCAGCGGATAATATGAAAATTGCTTCAATAAAATTCAAATTTGCTCCTATGTTTAAAATAAATAGAATAGGTGCAAAATCAGCCGAAATGGAAAAAGCGAAACATTAGGTAATTATTAATTCAAGGAGAAATGACAGGCAGTAATGGCTGTCATTTTTTTTATACCCGAATCACAAAATGTTCCTTGGGTTGCTCTCTCCTAAAAAATACAAATCCCCATTGAAATGTATCGATTGTGACGGACACTTTTGGATGTTTTTTTATGATTTTCCAAGCCTCTTCCATGTCTTTTGACCAATGAATATCATCAAAAACCCAGACAGAATCATTTGTAATTGTTGATAATAATAGTTCAAAATAAGCTAAAGTTGCTTTTTTTGAATGGTTTCCGTCGAAGTAAATAAGCTGGAAGCTGGAAGCTGGAGGCTGGAAGGTATTCAAAAAGCTTGAAAATTCGGTTTCAACGAGTTTCACATTTTTGAAATTGAATTTTTGCAATTGCATTTGACATTGATTAGCCGTTTCCGAACAACCTTCAAGCGTGATTATTTTTGCTTTTGGATTTCCCAAAGCGAGAGAAGCCGTCGCTAATCCTAATGAAGTTCCTATTTCAAGAATACTTTCGGGTTGGAAATAATTGGTGATTCGGAACAGTAATTCGGCACGTTTTCGGGTGATTCCGGCAGTTTTGGCAATCTTGGCGATTTGTCTTGTATTCGATTTGAAAACTTTCGAACCCGCTCCAAAATCGGTTACTTCGATGGAGTTTTTATTTTCTAAAAGTAAATTTCGATAGTTTTTCAGGACTTGATATTCAGCTTTTGGCTTTCGATCATAAAAACATAAGGTAATCAATTGAAACACAAAAGGCGAATGTACGGCATGTTCGTTTTTAGATTTCCAGAGGAATTGGAGATAGGCTTTTATTTGGAATAGCATAAACGATTTGAGCTTTTATAAAGAATGAGCGAAGATACAAAAAAGAGTAATTTGTGTGGCGTAATCTGTAAAATCTGAATGTCTATATTTTTTACAGACTTACACCGATTTAGCGAAGTTTTAATAATTGGAAGCAACGATTTACTCATCACTTTAAAAACTATCTTTGCAACTTGAATTTTAGCACCTAATGACAGCAGCAATAAATAATAAGCAAGCCATAACTTCGGAAGAAATTGACCGATGCATCGCTATTTTGGCACAATTAAACTCGGATACAGACCAAATATTCGATATTCCGAAAGAACAACGCACCGAATTACTCAAAGCCGCTGGACAATTTTCTCGCCCGGATCGGGAGGAATTAGCCAAAAGAAAGAAGGACGGAAAAGCGGTAGCCAAACGCAAACAGGAAAAGAAAGACAGAACAGCCCGCAAGGAAACTGGAATTCGCTATGCAAGAGAAGCAAGTATTTTTGTAGCTCCAAAATTATTGGGTTCGAATGATTTAGAAATCAAAGAACAATTAGAATTTGCGAAACCTCGAAATTGCTACGTTTGTAAAACCGAGTTTACCAAAATGCACCATTTTTACGATACCATGTGTACCGATTGTGGCGATTTTAATTACGCCAAACGTTTTCAAACTGCCGATGTAAAAGGGCAAGTCGCTGTGATAACGGGTTCTCGTTTAAAAATTGGGTATCATATCACATTGATGCTTTTGCGGGGCGGAGCGACAGTTGTTGCTACGACACGTTTTCCGGTGGATTCCGCTTTACGATTTTCTAAGGAAGATGATTTTTTTGAATGGAAAGACCGCTTAAAAATTCACGGACTGGATTTACGACATATTCCGAGTGTGGAAATTTTCTGCAATTTTATAGAACAAAAATACCAGCGTTTGGATATTCTCATCAATAATGCTGCGCAAACCGTGCGACGACCCGCCGGATTTTATTCGCATTTGATCGAAAACGAAGAGCTACCAATAAGCTCTTTGCCCAAAGAAGCACAAGAATTATTATTAGATCATACCAATTGTTTAGAGGAATTAAAAGTGCTCACGACCGGTTTTTCATCGAATGAAAATATGCCAGTAACATGGCACGGTCCCGAACCTGGAATTGGTTTGCGGGCTTCCGCCAAATTATCTCAGATTCCCTATTCTTTTGATAATGCGCTTGTCGCCAATGAAGTTTTTCCTGAAGGGGAACTCGATGCCGATTTGCAGCAAGTCGATTTGCGGAAAACCAACAGCTGGCGATTGCGTTTGGGACAAATTGAAACTACCGAAATGATCGAAGTACAATTGGTCAATTCCGTTGCGCCTTTTGTATTGTGCAACCGCCTTTCGGAGGTGATGAAAAAAGACAATACGGGAAAAAAACACATTATCAATGTTTCGGCAATGGAAGGGAAGTTTCACCGCTTTTTCAAGGAAGACCGCCATCCGCATACCAATATGGCCAAAGCCGCTCTGAATATGCTAACGCATACTTCCTCAGGCACTTTGGCGAAAGCCGGAATTTTTATGAATGCGGTTGATACGGGTTGGGTAACCGATGAGGATCCAGCTGAATTAGCTAAAAGAAAGCAAGAAGAAGAAGATTTTCAGCCGCCATTAGATATTGTTGATGGTGCAGCCCGAGTTATGGATCCTTTGTTTGACGGAATAAATACGGGGAAACATTGGTGCGGTAAATTCTTGAAAGATTATAATCCGATTCCTTGGTAAAAAACTTTGATTTTATAAAATGAAAAAACACAACAGAATAGATCCTGTTGTGTTTTTTTTTTGGATTTAAAGCAGTAAATAGTAGTCTAAAAATAGTACAAAAAAGATTTTTTTTAAGCAATAAATCCTGATTTTTGAATGAAATGTTTTTTTTTTTTGTAATTTAGAACTGATTTATAATACAATTGCTTTTTTTAACCCTACTAATATATCCCCATCAAATAGTTAATAGTTATCGCTCTGCTTTAAGTTTCTAAGTTTTCTAAGAATATATCATCTTGGTGTACATTCGGCATCATTGAACTGAAAAAAACATATTAATACCTCAATAACTATGAAAGAACTTGATGACTATAAATATGCGCTTGATGAATCTGCTATTGTAGCGATTACGGATCCTAAGGGAATAATTATTCATGCAAACGACAATTTTTGCAAGATTTCAAAATACAGTAGGGAGGAATTGATCGGGATGGATCACCGGATTATTAATTCTAGTTTCCATCCAAAGGAATTTATCAGGCAACTGTGGGTAACTATTGCCAATGGAAAGATATGGAAAGGAGAACTCAAAAATAAGGCAAAGGATGGGACTATCTATTGGGTCGACACAACTATTGTTCCTTTTTTGAATCCTGATGGCAAGCCATATCAATACGTAGCTATCCGTTCGGATATTACGCAGCGTAAGCAAAGTGAAGAAAGTCTGCTCAAAAGCTTAAAAGAAGTATCTGATTATAAATTTGCTCTTGATGAATCGTCTATCGTGGCAATAACCAATCAAAAAGGAATTATCAATTTTGTAAACGACAATTTCTGCAAGATTTCCAAGTATAGCAGAGAGGAATTGATTGGTAAAGACCATCGGATTATTAATTCGGGTTTTCATTCCAAAGATTTTATACGCGATTTGTGGGTGACTATCGCTAGCGGGAAGATTTGGAAGGGAGAGCTTAAAAATAGAGCTAAAGATGGTACTTATTATTGGGTAGATACAACCATAATTCCGTTTCTGAATGACAATGGAAAACCATTTCAATATGTGGCGATTCGAGCTGATATAACCCAGCGAAAAAAGGCAGAAGAAGATTTGATCAAATATTCTTCTGCCCTAGAATATAAGAATACCCAATTGGTTGATTTCTGCAATATTGTATCACATAATTTAAGGGCGCCACTGCTCAATATTTCGA
>CAILTC010000643.1 GCA_903837025.1 uncultured Bacteroidota bacterium
CCAAGTCGATAGTTATTTGCTTGATATTACGATTGCTATTTTGAAAGAAAAAGAGAATGAAAACTGGATTATTGACGCAATTGTTGACGTCGCAAATAGCAAAGGAACAGGGAATTGGACCACTGTCGAAATTACCAAAGAAGGAATTCCTGCAACCTTGATTGCGAGTGCTTTGTATGCTAGATATTTGTCTTCTTTTAAAGATCTTAGAACCCAAATGAGTGCTGTTTATTCCGAAAAAAATTGCTTTGAAATCGACTTTGAACAACTAAGAGCTGCTTATGAACTGGCGCGAATCATCAACCATTTTCAAGGATTTTGGCTCATCGAAGGTGTTTCGAAAAAATACAATTGGGAAATTCATTTAAGTGAAGTAGCCCGCATTTGGACAAACGGATGTATTATTCGATCTACTTTAATGCAGGAATTAGTTTCAATTTTAAAGGACGAAAAAAACATTCTAGCCTCAAAAAGTCTGATTCCTCAAATTACAAAACTAAAACCTGCTCTTTCTTCGATTGTTGCCACGGCTATTCAGGCAGGAATTGCAGT
This sequence comes from uncultured Bacteroidota bacterium, assembly GCA_903837025.1. Lineage (GTDB taxonomy): Bacteria > Bacteroidota > Bacteroidia > Flavobacteriales > Flavobacteriaceae > Flavobacterium. The sequence goes on from CAILTC010000643.1 coordinate 553, forward strand.
GCCTTGTTTGAGCGAATCGATTAATTTTTTGAATGGTTTAACGACTGAAAAATCAGGTGCAAATCTCATTCAGGCTCAAAGAGATTATTTTGGAGCACATACTTTTCAACGTATTGATGCTGATCCAACACAGTTTTTTCATCATCATTGGATTCAATAATTATGCTTTTTAGATTGTAAATTAAAACATTGGAAGAATGTAATTTAGGGTCATTACGCAAATTATTCCAACAATTGATAAAAGGGATTCCATCAAAGTCCAAGTTCGAAAAGTGTCTTTTATCGAAAGCTTGAAATATTCTTTAAAAAGCCAAAAACCCGAATCATTCACATGAGAAAACATAATACTTCCTGCACCAATAGCCAAAACCATCAAACTGGGATCAACCTGAATATGGTGCATCATGGGCGCTATTATTCCCGCAGTCGTTAATCCTGCAACCGTTGCAGATCCTAAACTCACTCGAATAGTTGCGGCAATTAACCACGCCAATAGTAACGGATGAATATTGACCTCTTCAAAAAATAAAGCAATTTGATCTCCTGCTCCGCTTTGTATCAACACCTCTTTTAAAGCTCCGGAACCGCCAATGATTAACAAAATCATGAAAATTTCTTTGATAGCATTTTCATAAATTACCATCAGTTCCTTTATTGATTTCCCTAAACGGATTCCTAATAAATAGGTGCTTATTATTAATGACAATAGCATCACGATTGTAGGATCGCCTATTGCTGTACAAATACTTAACATTTCTGATTCTTTCGAAAAAAAATAAGGAAGTATATGTGCAAAAGATATAATTCCTACAGGCATTAATGCAGCCACAAAACTAATTAGTACAGAGGGAAGTTGATTAGGAATAACTGCCTGTTTATAAAGTGTTTCATCCATTTCACTTCCACTATTTTTTATCGTTTTTGAAAATAAAGGCCCCGCAATTATGATAGAAGGAATGGCACAAAGAATTCCCAGAAACATAGTTCTTCCCATATTTGCATCAAAAATCGCAATTAATGCAACAGGTGATGGATGCGGCGGCAAAAAAGCATGAGCAGCTGATAAGGATGCCAACATGGGAAGTCCGACCAACATAGGAGAAATTTTATATTGGTACACCAGAGAAAAAATTATTGGAATCACAAGTACAAATCCAATGTTATAAAAAAGAGGGACCCCAATTATAAATCCTGTTAGTAGCATTCCCCACTGAATGTGTTTTTTGCCAAAAAGCTGAATAATTCGATCCGCAATAACCTTTGCGGCCCCACTTTCTGCCACTAATTTTCCGATCATGGCACCAACACAAATAACAATTACAATTGATGCCATCATGTCGCCAATACCTTTTTGAACAGCGATTGAAATTTTCGAATAAGGAATTCCAAGCGCAAGTCCTGCAATAATAGAAACAATTAAAAAAGAAATAAAGGGATTGATTTTAAATAGAGAGATTAATACAACTAATGCAACAACCACTAAAAATAAAGTTATAAATAATGACATAAGACTAAATTATAAAAAATTATAAAATTACCTTTTCAACTCATTTAGTCTGAGATTAAAAGTAAATTTAGGAATGCTAAGATATCATAATTTTTGAATTTTGATGCTAATAAACTAAAAACCAAGGTACCAATATTTGATTTTTTTTGTCTGTGCTTCTAAAATTACTATTTTAGGTTGCTCAATAAGCAACGCTTTTTTATTTTTAAAAAAATCTATAAAGCCTCATTAAAAAAATTCAATTACAAAAATTTTTATACGATTTAAAATGTATTTTTCAATATTGCATTATCATAAATACAATCTCCTAAAAGCACTTTCTGAATTATATTGCACGTCATAATCCGGATTTACCCTCAGTGTATTCTTGCGTAATTTGTTTATAATTACACTGACTCAGAATCAAAAAATAGATTTTATTATCTAACAGACAAACCTTAATTGAATTCAAAATTAAGGCTATACTATATTGCTAAAACAAAACTATCCACTGATATATTTTTAGGAAAACGGCATCAAAATACAGATATATTCCATTTTTGATAGTTCATTTGCAAATAGTTGTGATTAAAAAGAGATTAAAAAGAAGTTGGGTATTTTCAAACTTGGTCCTTTTTGCAAAAATCCATCTTTACAATTAGATTCAATTAATGAAGTTTTTATAAAAGCTTGGATAATGATAAAGCCGAAATGAACAATTGTTGTTTTTATACTTCATTTTTTTAAAAATGACAAAACATTACTAATAAACAATTGAATGTCAACAATATGAAAATAATAAACTGTCCTTTTTATATTTATCAGACTTTAATGTAAAATAATATATATTTGCCTTTTTTTATCAAATAAATTGCAAAAATGATTTCAAATAAATGGGTTGGTTTACGGTTACTTTTTCTTTTCTTTGCAATAGTTCCTTTCCTTTCTTGCGAGAACAAGAGCTCGGAAAACGGTAACGCTACTAGAAAAGTGCTATTACAAAAAGCAGAGAAAAATCTTAAAAAAAATCCGGATTCTACTCTTTTTTATACTCAAAAAATTTTAAAGAACGTTCCAAAAAATACTTTGGGAGAGGAAGAGCAAATCACTATTTATCAATTCCGTCAAAAAGCATTTGCTACAATTGAAAACATGGATTCTGTTGTGGCAATAGGTAAAAAAATCCGAGTCCTAGCGTCAAAAATACCAGACCCTCTTGCTATAGCAAATTCTTTATTAGCAGTTAGAGGCGATATTGATTTTAGTAGTCAAGAAGAAATGACAAACTATTTACCGGGGGCTATAGCCACTTTCAAAAAAAACAATATGCCATTTGAATCGGCACGATTGAGCGCTTCTTATGGAACTATACTTTGCCATAAAGGTAATTTCGTTCAGGCGCAATCTTTTTTACTAGATTCTTATAGAGTTTTTAATACACTAGACAGTACCAAACGAATTATCAATGTTTGTATGAATATTGGCAGTACGTATGCTTACACCAAAAACACTAAAAAATCATTAGAATATTATAAAAAAGCATACGATGCCGCTTTAAAAATAAAAGATTCTAGCGCTATTACCTCTGTATTGATGAATATCGGAACTTTTTATTCGGATGATTTAAAAGACCAAGATAAGGCTTTAGAATATTATCAAAGTGCATTGCGATATGTTTCTAAAAAATCGAATCCTTTTTTGAAAATGAAAATTGATTACAATGCTGCTGTAGCTTATTTTTCTAAAGGAGATTTGCTGTTTTCGGAACGCACTTTTCAAAGTATGCTTGCCGATTGTAATAAAAATAAGGCTTATGAAGGAGTTGCCATGGCAAGTAAAGGACTAGGAGATGTATATATTAAAAAACAACAACCCGACAAAGCACTGCTTTATTTAAAACAGGCGATTCATTTATCTGATTCCTTAGGAATGTCCTATGAAGCATTGCAAATGAGACCTTCTTTGTTAACATTATACAAAAACACAAAAAACTATAAGGACGCTTTATTAGTTTCGGAACAAATGAAAACCATTAATGATTCTATTCTTTCTGCCGAAAAACAAAATGCTGTAAATGAATTGGAGATTAAATACCAATCCGAAAAGAAAGAAACCGAGATTTTAAATCTTAAAGCCCTTTCAAAGTCACATCAATTGATGTTGTTTGGACTGTCTTTTTTTGTAGTGGTATTATTTTTTGTGTTGAGAAGACAAAATAGATTATATAAAGAAAAACAACATTCCTATGCCGTATTGATGCAACAATATAAAGAAGTACGGCTTGATAAATTGTCCGAACAAATTGTAACGAGTGCTAAAGAACCAAATACAGCTGAAGAAGCAGCTCTGAATAATTTAGATTTATATACTCAATTAATAGCGTACTACGAAAAAGAAAAGCCGTATTTGAATGCTAAATTAAAAGCAGCTGAAATTGCTAAAATCTTTCAAGTTCCTCAAAGAACCATTTCTGCAACATTAAAAGAAAATGGGCATAACAGTTTTAACCATTTTAATAATAAATTTAGAGTTGCCGATGTTAAAAGACAATTTGAAGACGCGAGTTGTTCCGTCTTAAAAATGGAAATAATTTCGAGTCGGGCAGGATTTGGGAACAAGCAAAGTTTCTATTCCGCCTTCGAAGAATTCACGGGATTAAACCCTGGATTTTATCGTGCCGAAATTTTAAAATAGAAAATAATTATTGTTTTTTTTGAAAAACACCCTTTATTACTTTTAATAAAAAGGTATAAATTCAATCTTTCTTGAATTTATATTTTAACAC
>CAILTC010000644.1 GCA_903837025.1 uncultured Bacteroidota bacterium
AATATATGTGGTTACAATAGGGAAATATAATTATAAGGTCATCAGGCAACAAATATTTTTTCCTGATTTGCCGGATGCTTTTGATGGTTTCAAAATCACACAAATATCCGATGTTCATAGCGGAAGTTTTGATAATCCGGAGAAAATCAATCATGCAATCGATTTGGTCAATGAGCAAAATTCGGACATGATTTTGTTTACCGGTGATATTGTAAATACCGATGCCAAGGAAATGCATCCGTGGATTGAAACTTTTAACCGTATAAAGGAACATAAATATGGAAAATATTCGGTGCTAGGAAATCATGATTATGGCGAATATGTAACATGGCCATCTGAAGCTGCGAAAGAGAAAAATTTTCAAGACATAAAGAAATTATATGGTCAAATAGGTTTTAATTTGTTGTTAAACCAGCATGCTTTTATTGAAAAGGGCAATGATAAAATTGCATTAGTAGGAGTAGAGAATTGGGGCGAACATTTTAAAAAAGCAGGTGACTTAAATAAAGCATCTGAAGGTTTGTCTAAAGAAGAATTTAAAATCTTGATGAGTCACGATCCTAGTCATTGGGATGCCGAAATAAATAAACATTCAAAAGATTTTCATCTTACCCTTTCTGGGCACACTCATGGCTTGCAATTTGGTATTGAAATTCCTGGTTTTTTCAAATGGAGTCCAGCGCAATACGTTTATGCGCAATGGGCAGGTTTGTATGAAAAAGCAGGAAAATATATTTATGTAAACCGAGGTTTTGGGTTTCATGCTTATCCGGGTAGGGTAGGGATCATGCCTGAAATTACTGTTATTGAACTAAAAAAAGGGAATAGTGTGTCATAATTCGTTTAAAATATTACATTTGTAAATTAAACAACTCTTTTAAGTAGATTTAGAAAATTAAACTCGTTGGTTTTATGTCAAAATTTGGAGAACTTATAAGCACGCAAGTCCCTGTGTTGATTGATTTTTACACAGATTGGAATGAATCATCTGTTTCGATGCATCCTGTAATTAGAGATGTAGCAGCTGCTCTTGGTGATAAAGCAAAAGTGATAAAAATTGATGTTGATAAGAATCAGGAACTAGCCGATGCCTTGCGTATTAAGGGCTTGCCTACTTTGATGATTTACAAAGAAGGCCAAATGATTTGGAGACAATCTGGAGAATTAGATGCCAATACAATTATTGGACTTGTTCAAGAGCATATCTAATTCAATCATTGCGAAAAACGAAGCAATCATTTAGTTTATAGAATCGAATACAAATCCCCTTTCTGTTAAATTTTCTAAGGTTTTAGGTAAAGTATATTCCAAATTTGGAAATGCTTTTACGCTGTCGTGAAAAACAATTATACTTCCCGATTTTACATTATTCAGAACGTTTTTTAAACACTTTTCTGGGGAAATTCTAATATCGAAATCAGCACTTAATACCTCCCACATAATTATTTTGTAACCTAGTTGTAGTACTTTTTTTGCTTGTGAAGTTTTTATCTTTCCGTAAGGTGGGCGAAACAGATTGCAGGTCTTAGGTTGCAGATTTGAAATGGAGACTTCGCATAACTTTGCATTCTCTAAATATTCTTCGGTTGAAGTTTTCCAGCCATTCAGGTGATTAAAAGTATGGTTGCCTACTGAATGTCCTTCGTTGATTATTTTCGCAAAAACATTGGGATATTTTTCAATATTCTTTCCGATGCAAAAGAAAGTAGCTTTAATATTGTATTTCTTTAATTCTTCAAGAACCCATTCGGTAATTTCGGGTATTGGACCATCGTCAAAAGTGAGATAGATTTTGTTTTCATTATTAGGAATGTCCCAGGTGTATTTCGAGAACATTTTTTTGATTAGAGAATTTGTTTTTATCCAGTAAAAGCTCATTTTTAAGTCTTATTAAATTAAAAAATGTAGCGGCATTTTTCAACAGCGCTACATTTTTAAATCTTCCTAATTTTCTAATTTGTTATTCTTTTTCGCGTTCAAAACGGGAATACATTTTGATATAGGTATTAAATATTGCTTTGTTTTTATTGTAAAACTCAATATCGCCGTTTTCTTTCATGACTTTTAATAAGCTTCGGTAACGTTCTATATCGGTGATTATATCAACGGTGATTTCGGATTGTTCAGACGCTTTAAGGCCGCTGTAATAATTAAGATTTTCCTTGTATTTATTCATTAATTTTTCTAGCAATTGTTGCGCTTTCGCTTTTTCGCCTACTTGATAATAACCTCTTGTGAAAGGTTCTACCATTGAATAATAGCCAAATTTATCCAAAGGCATTTTGGCTATAGCCAAATCGATCACGTTTTTAGCTTTGTCTTTCTTTCCTTCGGCGATTAATTGATCCATCAATCTAGAAAGAACGGAACGGTAGGAGATACTATTTCTTCTGGTTTCGGTATCGTGATAAATATGATTGCTGTCGCTATTTCCCCAATCCCATTTCATCACAATAGGATACATTTTATCAGCATCGATACTTCCCATATCCATTGGGCTTGTGTCTTTTTCGAACTTCGTTTTTATTGGAACTAATTTATAAAGCATCCCTTCTAATTGAAGATAGTCTTTCATCCATAAATAGTCGTCGTCATCAAACGCTCCTGGGCTAAAATAGATAGGTCTTTTCCAGTTATTGTTGGCTACAATGTCTAGCATCATTAATCTATTTTTGTATATCGCATTTCCTTTGATGTCAATATCAATGAAAGGAACAATGGAGTCATTGTATTTTGCTGAAACCACTTTGTTTTGGATAATACTGTTTTTGTCAACAGGGATTTTGATTTTATTGGTCGGATAAAAATGAATCGTTTGTCCGTTTTGCATTTCAACAGTAGACTTTGGATTTTTTATGAAATTGATAAAATCTTTGATATCCCAACGGCTATCAATTTTTTGAATATGTGCTACATAGTCTAGTTTATCACCCACAAATTGATCGTGTGTAAATGAAATAGGTAAAGGTTCTGAATCGTAAACTTTGGTTTTCATTTGATCTATATACCAATCGGTCATAAATAAACTCGTATTTACAATTTTTACATCTGTTCTAAAATGCTCTATTTCTTGTGCGTACCACAGTGGGAAAGTGTCATTGTCACCAATTGTAAATAAAATGGCATTTGGATCACAAGAGCTAAGATAAGATTTTGCCAAAGCTACCGCGGTGTATCTCTCGGAACGATCATGATCATTCCAGTTTTGCACAGCCATTAAAGCAGGAACAGCAAGTAAGCTTGCGGCTATAAGTAGAGGTCCTGCAATTTTTGGGGCAATATATTTTTGAAGGCTTTCGTATAGAGCATACACTCCAAAACCGATCCAAATAGCGAATACGTAAAACGAACCAACAAGTGCATAATCTCTTTCGCGAGGTTCAAAAGGTCTTTCGTTAAGGTAAATTTTCAATGCAATTCCCATGAAAAGGAACAATGCTAAAAGCACGTAAAAACTTTTTCGGTCCTTGCCAAAATGGAACATTATACCGATAAGACCTAGTATTAGTGGTAAAAAGAAGTAGACATTACGGCCTTTATTATTCAATACATCCGACGGTAGGTTTTGTTGTGAACCGAGATGTAATTCATCTATAAATGGTATTCCGCTAAGCCAGTTTCCGTCTTGATTGTCGTATTTTCCTTGAATGTCGTTTTGGCGTCCAACGAAGTTCCACATTAAATACCTGAAATACATATAGCCAAATTGGTATTCGACCATAAAACCTAAATTGTCGGCAGTTGTTGGTTTCTCAATAATTAAATAGTCACCATAACTTTTCAGGAATTTGATATAGCCTTCGTTGTCAATTTGTTTTTGAGCATAAGCTTGTCTAAACTCTTTTACAGTTTTTTCAATCTCATTTCTTAATTGAGCTTCGGCTTTGTTTAGTTCTTCTTCGCTTAATTTGCTAGGATCGACACCGTATTTAGGTAAATCATTAGCATAGGTATAATCAGGATTTATTTTGAATTGAGGAGGATTCGTAAAGTTGATGTAGTTGGCAATATTATCAGCGCTCCATAGCCTTGGCAAGATTGTTTTTTGATTATTGTCGCTATTTTGTTCCGCATTTTTATAGTTATTTACAATAATATATTTTCCGGTTTTGTAGTCTCTTTCGTAGTTGGGAGCTTTATCTAAATAGGGATTATTCTTGTCTAAACCAGCAAAAGCTTCGGTGTATTGTGCGCCATAAAATAAAGCATTTGATCCGTATTGTTCTCTGTTGTAATAGGCTAAAACTTCACGGGCATCTGAAGGTTTGTTTTCATTGATGATTACGTTTGCATTGGCGCGAATTGGTAACATCATCCAAGTTGAAAACCCTATGAATATGAATAGAATGCATAGTATAAGGGTGTTGTAATGTACGAGTCCTTTTTTGTGGGTGTATTTTAATCCAAAATAAAAGAATGCAATAAGTAGTAAAGTCACAAAAATAGTTCCGGAGTCAAATGGTAATCCTAAATTATTGACCATGAATATTTCAGTTTCAGCAAAGAAAGCCATTGTCCACGGTAGTAATAATTTAAAAATAAGCATTAAAACGGACACAACAACGATGTTGGCAATGATGAAATTTTTGATGGTTACGACTTTATAATGTTTGAAAAAATAAAGGAAGCCTATTGCTGGGATTGTCAACAAAGCCATAAAATGGACACCAAATGAAAGTCCGACAACTAAAGAAATAATCAATAACCATCGATTTCCTCTGGGTGTCTCCATGTCTTGTTCCCAACGCAAACCCAACCAAAGAAGCAGTGCGATAAATAAGGAAGCCATTGCGTAAACTTCGGCTTCAACGGCATTGAACCAAAAACTGTCCGAAAAAGTATAAGCGAGTGCTCCTACAAGTGAACTACCTAATATGACAATTGAGTTGCTTTTATTTATTTCTGCAAATTGGGATACAATTTTCTTCAGGATCATTGATGAAGACCAGAATAAAAATAATATAGTGAACGCGCTAGAGAAAACAGATAACATATTTACCATGACGGCAATATGCTTATTATCGATGGCAAACATGGCGAAAAATGCACCCATCATTTGAAATAAAGGAGCTCCTGGAGGATGTCCTACTTCAAGTTTTGCCGAAGTAGCAATGTATTCTCCACAATCCCAAAAACTCATTGAAGGTTCAACAGTTAGTGTATAGGTAGCTAATGCTATTGCAAATGCGCACCAACCTGTAATTGTATTCCATTTGTTAAAATTGAACGTTGTCATATTTATAAGCTAAAATTTTAGTTTTATTTTAAGCTACAAAGAAAATGTTTTTTTGTTTAACGGCACGGGCATTAACAAAATATTCTATAAAACATAATTTCGTTTTTCAGGTCTTGTTTTTGCTTGTTTTTCAGGAGTTTATAATGTCGTTGATTTTTTTTTAAATAAAAAGGCTTAAAAAATTTGTGGAAATTAAAATTTGTATTAAATTTGCACTCGCTTAACAGCAATGAAACTGGTCTATGGTGTAATGGTAACACAACTGTTTTTGGTGCAGTCTTTCAAGGTTCGAGTCCTTGTAGACCAACGGAAAGCCTCTCATTTTTTTGAGGGGCTTTTTTTATTTCATAAAAAATGATTTTTAACAGAATTTAAATTTTTGTTTTTTTTAATGCGTTTATAATTTTTATAGAAATTTTGGGTGTTAAAATCTTTTGAAAATTGAAATTATGTGGAAATTATACTAATAAATGGAGCTAATAGGTAACCGAAAATGTTTTAACATAAGACATTGGTTTTTTGGTTTATAAAAAAAACACTATATTTGCACTGTTATTTATTAAAAAACTAGATAATGAGGCACGCCATGCGTGCCTCTTTTTATAAAATATGACATTTAAAGAAAAAATACATACATTATTAGACGAAGCGCTTTTAGAAAAACCAGCTGTTTTTTTGATAGACTTAAAAGTTACAGATGCTTTTAAAGTAATCGTAAATTTAGACGGAGATAATGGAGTGGCTTTGCAGGATTGTATTGATATCAGTCGTGCTATTGATGCTAATTTAGATAGAGAAGAACAAGATTTTTCTTTAGAAGTAGCTTCGGTAGGAGTGGGGTCGCCATTAAAATTGGTGAGACAATACAAGAAAAATGTAGGGAGAACATTAATAGTTAAATTAGCAAGCGAAACAATTGAAGCAGAATTAGTTGAAGCTAATGATAATTTTATAATTTTGTC
>CAILTC010000645.1 GCA_903837025.1 uncultured Bacteroidota bacterium
TAAAATCATGAAAAAAATTATTTCTTATATTAGCTTACTTCTTCTTGTCACTTCCTGTATAAGTACCAAATCTACTTTGAAAAATGTCAATGAAAATGCGCCTACTCCAACGCTTTCCAACAACAATACTTTTCTTATTTTAGAATACAGCAAAGACAAAAAATATGGTTACGACAAGGATTATCCCATCAATATATTTTTCGGAAGCACTACCTACGAAAACCTAAATCAACAGCGTTTCCTAAATGCTTTGGCGGGGCCAAAAGGAGAAAAATTAACCTACATTAAACTGGAAAGTTGCTGTCCGTTTCCAACAAAAAGAAGTGAAATGGGTGCCGGATTACTTGATGTTTACGAATTAAGATGGGAAGGGCAACGAAAACCCATAATTTTATATTTGAACATATATGAAAAAGGAGTATTAATGGTTCCTGTTGGACTAACATTGAAGAAAAATTAATTTTCAAACTATAAAATAGCAAATCCTAACTATATTTGCGCTTTCAAAAACTATATTATGAACATACACAATATTCCACAAATAAAACATACTGATAGTGGCAACTTTTTCTTATTAGCCGGTCCTTGCGCTATCGAAGGTGAAGAAATGGCATTAAGAATTGCCGAAAAATTAGTTGGCATCACTGATAAATTAGAAATTCCTTTCGTTTTCAAAGGTTCCTTCAAAAAAGCCAATCGCTCTAGAATTGACAGTTTTTCTGGAATTGGCGATGAGAAAGCATTACGAATTCTTAGAAAAGTTTCGGAAACTTTCGGAGTTCCTACCGTTACCGATATTCATACCAATGAAGATGCTGTGATGGCTGCTGAATATGTAGATGTTTTGCAAATTCCGGCTTTTCTAGTTCGTCAAACCGATTTGCTTGTGGCTGCTGCCAATACTGGAAAAGTAGTTAACCTGAAAAAAGGACAATTTATGAGTCCCGAAAGCATGAAACATGCCGTACAAAAAATATTGGATTGCAACAACCAAAACGTAATGGTTACGGATCGCGGAACCATGTTTGGCTACCAAGATATGGTGGTTGATTTCCGCGGAATTCCTACCATGCAACAATACGCCTCAACGGTTCTTGACGTAACCCATTCGTTGCAACAACCCAACCAAACAATTGGTGTTACAGGCGGAAGACCAGATATGATTGAAACCATTGCCAAAGCTGGAATTGCTGTTGGTGTTGATGGAATTTTCATAGAAACCCATTTCGATCCTGCTAATGCAAAAAGCGATGGTGCAAATATGTTGCATTTAGACTATTTCGAAGCTTTAATGACAAAGTTAGTTGCTATTAGAAAAACGGTAAATTCGTTTTAAAATAATCACAGAAAAATATAATTTATAGAGGCTTTCATTTTTGAAAGCCTCTATTTTTTTACCCCTGCCCCAATTCTCCTCTATTCGATAAATGTTAATTTTATATATGTCTGGGTAATTACTATTAAATAACAGGTCAATTGTATTATTTTTGCCAAAAATTAGAAAGTTTTCATTTCATTAGACGTGAAAAACCATCAAAAAAAAACCCTTTATAAAACAAAAATAAACAACTAATAATCAACATTTAACAATGAAAAAAATTATTTTAATCTCAGCGTTTTTCGTGCTTTTTTTATCAAAAAACAGCTACGCACAAGAACAACCTAAAGCAAAAGAAAAATTCACAGCTCATAACAAAGGAAAATTTTTTCTTTCTTGGGGTGGTAATAGAGATATTTATTCGAAATCGAATGTAGATTTTCGAGGTGCCAATTACAATTTTACTGTTGCAAACATGGTAGCTCATGACAAACCAAAAGGGTGGAATATTGATTATATCAATCCTTTAGTTATGACTACACCCCAAACTAATTTCAGAATGGGTTATTATATAAACGATCATTATAGCATCGCTGTTGGTGTTGACCACATGAAATATGTAATGACACAAGATCAAACCGCAAATGTTACGGGATACATCGATAGTCAGCTTCCTTATGGCGCAAATTACAATAACACTCCTACTGTGATGTCCAATTCATTTTTGATGTTCGAACATACTGATGGATTAAATTACATCAACACCGAGTTTTCTAGACATGACGATATTTCTTCTGTCCTTAAAATTGCAAATACTGATAAAATACAAGTCAATTTAACCGAAGGTGCTGGTGTTGGATTATTATATCCAAAAACAAATACGACTCTTTTAGGAAAACCACGTCATGATGATTTTCATGTTTCTGGTTACGGAGCTTCAGTAAAAGCAGGATTAAATTTTACTTTCCTGAAATATTTTTATGTTGAAGGAGAACTTAAAGGAGGATATATCAACATGCCTGATATTCGTACTACACAAAGCGTTGACGATCGTGCTTCACAACACTTTTTATTCTTTGAAAGAACAATTGCTTTTGGTGGAGTTTTCAAAATCTAAACCAAATCGAATAATTTACAGAGAGGCTTTCAGAAATGAAAGCCTTTTTTTTTATGTAAACCTTTAACGATTTGTAATGATTATTTTATCTTATCCTTAATCCTTTTTTGCTATTAAATTAGTAATTTAGTTAAAGGAAAAAATCAATAAAATGAAAACTAAAATCGGAATTTTATACGCCACGGTTGATGGACAAACACTAAAAATTGCTAACAAAATCAAGGCTGTTTTAATCGAAAAAGGCAATGAGGCAGCACTTTTTTCAATTGAGGATTTCAATGGGGAAATTTCTGATTATGATAAATTTATTATAGGTTCTAGTATTCGCTACGGAAAACACAATGCAAAAATAATCGAATTCATCAACCACAATAAAAAGAAACTCAACACGACCAAGAATGCTTTTTTTTCGGTTAATCTTGTGGCTCGAAAACCAGAAAGAGCAACTCCGGAAACCAATCCGTATTTCATAAAATTCCTAAACGAAATAAATTGGGTTCCCAATCAATCTGCTGTTTTTGCTGGGAAATTAGATTATCAAACATACACTTTTACGGATCGATTACTGATTCAAATGATAATGTGGATGACAAAAGGGCCCACAAATTCAAAAACTAATATTGAATATACCGATTGGGAAAAAGTGGACCAATTTAGCGTTTTAATCAACAATATGTGATTCCAAATGCTACTATATTCTACTAAATTAATTCAAAATTAAGTTAGTATCTCCCCTAAAAAAGCTCCTAAAAAATTGTTTATATTTGCATAAAAACAAAAACAAAAATGCAAAACATTATTGACCGCTTCATCAGTTACGTAATCATTGATACCGAATCCGATCCGAATTCAGAAACTACTCCAAGCACAAAAAAACAATGGGTTCTTGCCGAAAAATTGGTAGAGGAATTAAAAGCCATTGGCATGACAGAAGTAACTATTGATGAAAATGCATATATCATGGCGACTTTACCTTCTAATGTAGCTCATAAAGTGCCTACAATTGGTTTTATTTCGCATTTTGACACTACACCAGATTTTACGGGAGCCAATATAAAACCTCAAATTATTCCGAATTATGATGGCGGCGATATTGTATTAAACGAGGCGCAAAATATTGTTTTATCTCCTAAATATTTCAAAGATTTATTACAGTATAAAGGACAAACCATCATTACCACCGACGGAACCACGCTCCTTGGTGCTGATGACAAAGCTGGAATCACAGAAATTGTTACCGCAATGGAATACCTGATAAATAATCCAGAAATTAAACACGGGAAAATCAGAGTTGGTTTTACGCCAGACGAAGAAATTGGTCGTGGCGCACATCATTTTGACGTCATACAATTTGATGCTGATTGGGCGTACACTATGGACGGAAGCCAAGTGGGTGAACTAGAATATGAAAATTTTAATGCGGCTGGGGCCAAAATAACTTTCAAAGGAAAAAGCGTTCATCCGGGTTATGCCAAAGGAAAAATGATTAATTCGATGCTTATCGCAAATGATTTTATCAATGCATTACCAAAAGACGAAACACCACAAGAAACAAAGGGTTACGAAGGATTTTTTCATGTACATCATTTAAGCGGAAGCATCGAAGAAACTGTTTTAGAACTCATTATTAGAGATCACAACAAGAAAAAATTCGAAAAAAGAAAAGAACTAATTGCTAAAATAGCCAAAAAAATCAACAAGAAATTTGCCAAGCAATTTGGTGAAGCTATTGTCATTGCCGAGGTAAAAGACCAATATTACAATATGAAAGAAAAGGTTTTACCTGTAAAATATATTGTTGATATTGCCGAAAACGCTATGAAAGAACTAGGAATAAAACCACTGATAAAACCCATTCGTGGCGGTACAGATGGTTGTCAATTATCATTTAAAGGTTTGCCTTGTCCAAATATTTTTGCTGGCGGTCATAACTTTCACGGGAAATATGAATATGTTCCTGTAGAAAGTATGCAAAAAGCAGTTGAAGTGATTGTAAAAATTGCCGAATTGACTGCTATTGCAAAATAAATTTAAAAAAAAATAGAACCATTAAAAACCATCAATCGATGGTTTTTTTTTGGACAAAAATGAGGAAAAACTTAACATTGGCGGATTGATTTAATGGTTATATTTGATAACGAATAACTTACAATTAATTAACATTCAAAAATATAATTTAAAAAAAAAAATTATGGAAGAAAACAAAGAAGATATTACAAATGAAAAAGTAAAGGTAGTTGCAACTCCTAAACTTAGAAAACCTAGAGTTAGTAAAGTAATTAAAGAAGTTGAACCCACCGCTGAAATTCCTGTCGCCGAAGAAAATCATGAGGAAGTAATTCTAGAAGAAACGTTTTTTATAATAGAGGAAGAGTCAAAAAAAAGTAAGAAAAAGAAAAACAACAAGATGAAAGAAAAAGAGAAAGAAAAAGCTAAGGCTAAAGCCAAAAAGGCAAAAAAAGCGAAGAAAGAAAAAGCCAAAAAAGCCAAGGTAAAAGCGAAAGCCAAAGAAAAAAAGGCAAAAGCGAA
>CAILTC010000646.1 GCA_903837025.1 uncultured Bacteroidota bacterium
TCTTGATCAAAAGGCACGTTTTCTTCGGCATTTCCTTCGAAAACAGAAACGTAAAGAATATCTTTTGGAATTTTATAGACTTCGATTAATAATTCCCACGCCCAATTGATGGCTTCTTTTTTGAAATAATCGCCAAAAGACCAGTTTCCTAACATTTCGAACATGGTGTGATGGTAGGTATCGATTCCTACTTCTTCCAAATCGTTGTGTTTTCCTGAAACTCGAAGACATTTTTGCGTATCGGCTATTCGTTTGCTTTTTGGAGTTCCGTTACCAAGAAAATATTCCTTGAACTGCGCCATTCCTGAGTTATTAAACATCAGAGTTGGATCATCTTTCAGCACAATTGGAGCTGATGGAACTATTAAATGTCCTTTGCTTTCGAAAAAATCCAGAAATTGTTTGCGTACGTCTTGTGATTTCATTTTTATTGTTTAATCGGTTATGTGGTTAATTGTTAAATCAGTTTTCGCATAAACGAATAACCCCATTAACGAATCAACTTTTTTTGCCCCAGATAGCAATGGAAAGCTTCGAAGTTTTGAAATTTATTTTTTCTTGAGCTGGCAGAGCGACCGCAGGAAGCTCCTGCTGGCTCGTAGAAAAAAAGATTTCAAGACGAGAACTTGTAATGTATAGCTGGAAAAGGCACATTATTTATTTATTATTGAAAAAAGAGTGGAACAAATGAAACATTTATTAAATTTGTTCGACTAACCTTTTTACAAGGTGCAAAAATAGGGTATTTTAAAATATGGCGAAAGTAAAATATTATTACGATTCCGAAAATCTGGCATATCGAAAAATAATAACAAAAAAAAGGAAGAAATTTGGATTCGCGCTACTGTTTTTGGTGGCTTCGGCTTTATTTGGATTCCTAGCTTTTGTGGTTTTGCTGAATACACCCTATTTTGAAACCCCAAAAAACAGGTTACAATCTCGTGAAATTGAAAATCTAAAATTGAATTACGCCATTTTAAACAAGAAGATGGATCAATTAGAGGATGGTCTTTCGGCTGTTGAAGACCGTGATAATAATGTTTATAGAGTCTATTTTAATGCCGAACCTATTCCGGATGAGGAAAGAAAAGCGGGTTATGCGGATGTTAATCGCTATAAACAATTAGAAGGATTTGACAATTCGCAGTTGGTGCTAAATACCACAAAAAGGGTTGATGGACTTAATAAAGAATTAGCGATTCAATCGCAATCATTGGATTATATTTTGAAATTGGCGAAAGCAAAAAACAATTTATTGGCAGCAATTCCTGCCATTCAGCCAGTGAGAAATGAGAATTTAAAACGAATGGCTTCCGGTTTTGGATATCGAACCGATCCATTTACCAAGGCTAGAAAAATGCATGAAGGAATGGATTTTACAGCAAATACAGGCACTCCCATATACGCAACTGGCGATGGAGTTATTGCACAGGCAGATGATAGAGCTTCGGGATTTGGAAATCATATCGTGATTCGGCATGGTTTTGGTTACGAAACTTTGTATGCGCATTTAAGCAAATACAAATGCAAAGTAGGCCAACATATCAAACGAGGTGATATCATAGGATATGTGGGAAGCACCGGGAGATCTGAGGGACCGCATTGTCATTATGAAGTGCATAAAAACGGAAAAGTGGTGAACCCACTTAATTTCTATTACGGAAATATTTCGGCGGTAGAATATATTGCCATATCAAAAATAGCCAACCAGGAAAATCAATCTTTGGATTAATTTTGCAGATTTCAGATGGCAGGTGACAAGTTGCAGGTGACAGATTATAGTTTAAACTTGAGTAACAACTTTAAACTTTTTAAACAAAAAGAATATGCACGTAGAATTATCGCTAGACAAAAGATATTACAGCATTGGCGAAGTAGCCAAAGCATTTGGGGTAAACGCATCGCTTATTCGGTTTTGGGATAGTGAATTCGACCTTTTAAAACCAAAGAAAAATGCCAAAGGCAATAGAATGTTTACGCCTGAAGATATAAAAAACCTTCAATTAATTTATCATTTAGTAAAAGAAAGAGGCTTTACACTTGACGGTGCCAAAACGCATTTGAAGGAAGGCCAGAAGAAAACATTGGATAAGTTTGAAATTATTCGTAAACTTGAAACGATAAAAGTACAGTTGATGGATATTAAAAAGGAACTTTAGATTGTAGATTTACGTCTCAATAGCTATCAGGATTGATTACAGATTTTAAAAAATAGAAAATTAAATAATAAACTTTAAATTAAACAAAAATGGATTTTAAAAAATTTTTACCTTGGATTGTAGTAGTAGTTGTGATTTTTGCAATATACAGCTGGGCTAGTGGAATTTACAACAAAGCAATGCCTCTTGAGCAAGACGTGAAAGAAAGCTGGGGAAATGTGAACACTTCGTATCAAAGGAGAAATGATCTTATTCCAAATTTGGTCAACACTGTAAAAGGATATGCTGAGCATGAAAAAAGTACCTTAACGGCTGTGATTGAAGCTCGTGCCAAAGCAACTTCTATTACAATTGACCCAAAAAACATTACTCCAGAACAATTAGCGGCTTTTAATTCGGCACAATCAGGAGTTTCCTCTTCTTTGTCAAAATTATTAGTGAGTGTTGAGCAATATCCAAACCTGAAAGCGGATGCAAGCTTTATGAAATTACAGGATGAACTTGCCAGTACAGAAAACCAAATCTTAACCGCTAGAACCCGTTTTAATGAGGCCGTTAAGCCTTATAATAATAACATTAACACTTTTCCAAGAAATATTTTGGCTGGAATGTATGGTCTTAAAGAAAAACCATATTTCGAAGCAGTAGCTGGTGCTGATAAACCTGCGGAAGTGAAATTCTAAAAAAGATTTAAATTTTTTGATTAACGATTTTTGATTTTAAGAATATTTAAATCTGCAATCAAAAATCGTAAATATTCATTCAAAAATAATTTCAATGTCAAAAGACGAAGAAATTTTAACAAAATAA
>CAILTC010000647.1 GCA_903837025.1 uncultured Bacteroidota bacterium
GTCGAAGTAGAGGACACTGAAATTATGAAGTATTAATATTCTATAAACATGAACCTAACTTACATACTATTTATCCCGTTGATTCCATTAGCCGTTTTCTTGCTTTTGGGGATTTTTAATCAGCAAATCAAGCCAGCGGTTTCTGGATATATTGGCGTTTTGGGATTGTCGATTTCAGCCGCACTTTCGTATTTTACCGCTTACCAATACTTTTTTGTATTGGGAAAATCGAATGGAGTTTACCCAACTTTCGTTGAAAAAACAGTGTGGATGAACTTCACCGATACATTACATATCGATATGGGAATTTTGATAGATCCAATATCCATAATGATGCTCATTGTGGTAACGACCATTTCCTTGATGGTACATATTTACAGCCGCGGTTATATGAAAGGCGATGAAGGTTATACCAAATTCTTTGCTTTTTTATCGCTGTTTTCCTTCTCGATGTTGGGATTGGTATTGGCGACCAATCTTTTTCAAATCTACATTTTTTGGGAATTAGTGGGAGTTTCCTCTTTCCTGTTAATTGGTTATTATTATACCAAAACTTCGGCAGTAGCTGCAGCGAAGAAAGCTTTTATCGTTACACGTTTTGCAGATTTTGGATTCTTAATCGGAATATTGATCGTAGGCTATTACGCCGGCACTTTCGATTTTCAAACGTTGAATGCTGTTAATCGTGCAGGCGAAGGATTATTGCTTCATTGGGGTGCTTCATCCTTTATGGGATTATCCGTAATTACTTGGGCTTTGCTTTTAATATTTATGGGAGGAGCTGGAAAATCGGCGATGTTCCCTTTACATATTTGGTTACCGGACGCTATGGAAGGACCAACGCCTGTTTCCGCATTAATTCACGCAGCAACCATGGTTGTAGCGGGAGTATATTTAGTGGCACGATTATTCCCGATGTATTATTTCGTCGAAAATGGATTCGTCTTAAATATTGTGGCTTATATGGGCGCTTTCTCGTCCTTGTTTGCAGCGGTAATCGCCCTCACTCAAACGGATATCAAACGTGTTTTGGCCTTTTCGACCATGTCACAAATTGGCTATATGATGTTGGCATTGGGAGTTTCCAGTTATAAAGGTGAAGAAGGCGTCGGTTATATGGCATCGATGTTTCATTTGTTTACGCACGCCATGTTCAAAGCTTTATTATTCTTAGGTGCAGGTTCGGTTATTCACGCAGTTCACAGCAATTATTTGAAAGATATGGGCGGTTTGCGCAAGTATATGCCCATTACCAATGCAACCTTTTTGATTGCAGCTTTGGCAATATCAGGAGTTCCTCCGTTTGCAGGCTTTTTTAGTAAAGACGAGATTTTGGTCGCTGCTTTCGAAAAAAATGAATTGCTTTATTTTGTGGCACTTTTTGTTGCGGGATTAACGGCCTTTTATATGTTCCGATTGTATTTTGGAATATTCTGGGGAAAAGAAACCAAATACGAGCACACACCACACGAATCACCACTATCTATGGCATTTCCTTTATTATTTTTGGCTTTTATGAGTATCGTGGCGGGATTTATTCCTTTCAGCGAATTCGTAACTGCCGATAAAGCTGGTTTTGTAGGCCATTTGAATTATACCTTGGCCGCCGTTGCCGTAGGAACTGGATTAATAGGAATTATTCTCGCTTGGATTTTCTATAAAAAAGAAAATGATTTGGCTGATAAGTTTGCCAATGCTTTTGGAATGTTTTACAAATGGACGTACAATAAATTCTATTTTGACGAAATCTACCTATTCGTTACCAAGAAAATAATATTTGATCGGATTTCGGCACCCATTGCCAAATTCGACAAGAAATATGTCGACGGCACGATGGAAGGAATTGGAAACAAAACCGTTATTCTTTCCGAAAAAATAAAAGGTTTGCAATCCGGAAGATTACAAGATTACGCTATGTTCTTTGTTTCAGGAGTCGTAATCATTGCTTTGGTTTTTATTTATTTATATACAAATTAATATGGATATTTTATCACTTTTTGTAATTGTACCTGTACTTACTCTTTTTGCTTTGGTTTTATCCAAAGGATTACAACAGGCACGAATAATTTCAATGGTTGGAAGTTTTATTCAACTCGGAATGGCAATCCATTTGCTTTTCGCTTACTTCGAAGAAAGAGCCGTCAACAAAAGCGTCATGCTTTTTACCCAAGATACGGTCTGGTTTAAATATTTCAATATCCATTATGCCATTGGCGTCGATGGTATTTCGGTAGCCTTGTTGTTGTTGACTTCAATAGTCGTATTAGCGGGTGTTTTCATTTCTTGGAAAACAGACGATTTACCCAAAGAATTCTTTGTTTCACTCTTGGTTTTAGCCACGGGTGTTTACGGATTCTTTATTTCTATCGATTTGTTTACCATGCTTGTTTTCTACGAAATTGCTGTAATCCCAATGTATTTGTTAATAGGAATTTGGGGTTCAGGACCTAAAGAATATTCGGCGATGAAATTAACCTTGATGTTAATGGGAGCGTCAGCTGTTTTGATGGTAGGTGTTTTAGGAATTTACTTCAATTCGAATGCCGATGGCGGTGCATTAACCTTCAATATCTTGGAAATTTCGAAAGTACACATTCCCTTTGCCGCTCAAAAATTATTTTTCCCATTGACTTTTGTTGGCTTTGCCGTATTAGGTGCTTTGTTTCCTTTTCATACTTGGTCTCCTGATGGTCACGCCTCGGCGCCAACAGCAGTATCCATGCTACACGCAGGCGTTTTGATGAAATTAGGAGGTTATGGCGTATTCAGAATTGCTATGTTTTTATTGCCATTGGGAGCGATTGAATGGTCTTGGTTTTTCATCATCTTATCCGCAACTGGAGTTATTTATGGAGCCTTTGGCGCTTTAAAACAAACCGATTTAAAATACATCAATGCCTATTCCTCCGTGAGTCACTTAGGAATGGTGTTGTTTGCTTTGTTAATGTTGAACAAAACCGCTTGGAACGGAGCGATTTTACAATCACTTTCACATGGATTTATGACCGCCTTATTCTTCGCCTTAATCGGAATGATTTACGGAAGAACCCACACCAGAGACATCACCAAATTGGGAGGTTTACTAAAAGTGATGCCCTTTATATCTGTCATTTATGTAATAGCCGGTTTGGCTTCATTAGGATTACCCGGATTTAGTGGCTTTGTTGCCGAAATGAATATTTTCGTTGGTGCTTTCCAACACGAAGAACTGTTTTATAGAGTTGCTACCATTATTTCGGTATCAGCCATTGTTGTAACTGCGGTTTATATCTTGCGGGTATTGGGAATTATGTTAATGGGACCCATTAAAAACGAAGAATTTTTAGATTTGCCAAGGGTGACTTGGTTCGAAGTAACCGGTATTATGTTGCTATTAATTCCAATGATTGGTATGGGTGTTGCGCCGCTATGGTTGAGCAATATGACCATGGACAGTATCCAACCGTTTATTCAAGGAGTATTAAATCATTTATAAAATAAATACAATGAATGTGACCAGTTTTATCGCAATGCGACAAGAAATTTTCCTATTAGCAATTTTATTATTGTTGATCGTGGGCGAAATTTTCCTCCCTAATAACAAAAAAAGAAACATCGTACATATAGCAATAGTACTATTTGGTATCCATACTATTGTTGGCTTTTTTGCTATTGAAGAAACAAGTTTATTTGGCGGAATGTTTCGCACCAATAACCTCATTCATTTTTTCAAAAACACTCTTAATGTTGGCGTATTTATAGTACTTCTTCAATCCGCCGATTGGATTCAAGAAAAAATGGTGCCTCTAAATAAAGGAACCGAGTTTTTTATGTTGCTTTTTTCCTCGCTTTTAGGAATGTATTTTATGGTATCGGCGGGTGATTTCCTCATGTTCTATATTGGATTAGAATTATCCACTTTGCCCGTGGCAGCATTGGTTGCTTGGGAAACATCCAAAAGAATTTCGAGTGAAGCAGGCGTAAAATTCATACTTTCGGCAGGATTGGCATCTGGGGTTTCCTTATTTGGAATTTCCTTGTTATATGCCGCAACGGGTTCGATTTATTTTAATGAAATTATTGGGGTCTTAACTTCGACCAATTTGACGATACTCGGTTTCATTCTGTTTTTTGCAGGATTAGCATTCAAAATATCATTAGTTCCCTTCCATTTCTGGACCGCCGATGTTTATGAAGGTGCACCAATAGGTGTCGCCTCTTATTTGTCTGTAATTTCGAAAGGAGCAGCCGTATTTATCTTGATGATTTTATTGTTTACGGTTTTAAAACCATTGATGCACGTTTGGGAAAATATCATTTATGCGATTGCACTTGCCACCATGTTTATTGGAAATTTATTTGCTTTGCGCCAACAAAATATGAAACGTTTCTTGGCTTTTTCCTCTATTGCGCAGGCCGGTTTTATTCTATTGGGATTAATTAGCGGATCGCAGTTAGGAGCTGCCACAGTCGTTTATTTTGTGCTGGTTTATATCTTTTCGAATTTGGCAGCTTTCGGAGTGGTGCAAGCCATCTCTTTGCAAACCGGGAAAGAAAACCGAGACGATTATAACGGCTTGTACAGAACCAATCCTAATTTGAGTTTGGTGATGATGTTGGCCTTATTCTCCTTGGCGGGAATTCCACCAGTAGCAGGGTTTTTTGGTAAATTTTTCTTGTTTGCCGCAGCAGCAAGCAAAGGCTATTATTTCTTGGTTTTCTTGGCCGTTGTCAACGTAACGATCTCGCTTTACTACTATTTATTGGTCATAAGAGCCATGTTCATTCGAAAAAGTGATACTCCAATTCCGTTTTTCAAGAACAAAATTTAT
Organism: uncultured Bacteroidota bacterium; assembly: GCA_903837025.1. Classification (GTDB taxonomy): domain Bacteria; phylum Bacteroidota; class Bacteroidia; order Flavobacteriales; family Flavobacteriaceae; genus Flavobacterium. The sequence continues at coordinate 4,812 of CAILTC010000647.1, forward strand.
ATGCGTTTGGGATTGATAATTACCGTTTTGGGAATATTAATTCTTGGATTATACAGTCCGTTATACGATTACATTTTCGAATTAAGTACCCTTTTTAATAAATAAGTTATGGCAACATTAGACGGAAAACATTCATTTGGAAGCATCGGAGAAACAAGAGTTACTTTTGTAGAAAAAGGGACTAATGAAGGCCGTAGGGATTTCTTGAAACAACTATTAGAACACAACGGCTTTGAAGTAATACTCGAAGATGAAAAGAAAAAAAACGAAGAAGATCCACAATTATATACCGTGGCAGTAACCGATATGGTTTTTAATCCCACAATCTGGATTTTCGAACGAAAAATGAGAACCCTTGACGGACATAAAGTAACGCAAGATTACTGGTTTCAGAGAACTACTGAAACAAAACCGCAGTATTGGAAAAATTCGTAAAATTTTCAGTTTTTTTTATCTTAATTTTATACTGATAATCCTCTAACCAAATAGAGGGATTATCAGTATTTTTTTGTAAAAGTTAAAAACCATATTATGAATTTATTCGAAGATTCAACGGATTGGACAGCGCAATTAGCTCCAATTCTGACCCAATACAAAGGGCGAAAACATCCATTAGACTACCATAATCTATACCAATTGATGGTTATGGTTGTCCTTTCTGCTCAGGATTCGGATGCCAATATCAACAAAATTGCTCCTGCCTTATTTGAAGTTTTTCCCAATATCGAAAGCCTTTCCGTTTCGAATGCGGAAGCCTTAATTCCTTTTATCTCCAAAGTTCGTAATTTCGGCACCAAAGCCAATTGGTTACTAGAAATAGCAAAAACAATCCAAAAAGACGAAAACATCCCGCTTACGATGGCTGGATTAATTACGCTGAAAGGTATCGGTCGCAAATCGGCCAATGTGATTATGCGAGAAGCGAATCTTCCAGCCGAAGGAATAATTGCCGATTTACACGTGATTCGTGTCGCTCCCAGAATTGGATTAATTCCCGAATCCAAAGACGGCATCAAAGTTGAAAAACTATTGATGCAA
>CAILTC010000648.1 GCA_903837025.1 uncultured Bacteroidota bacterium
AAATTTATCAATATGAAGAAAATCATTTTATTCATGTTAGGACTAATTATCCTTTCTATGGTTGGTTGCAACAACTCAAAGCAAGAAGTTGAACAAAAAATAAATCAACTTTATTCAAAGCAAGAAGGCATTTACAGTAAACCATTAGATAACAGTCTATTTTCGAATGAGCTTGCAAAAAAAATAAAAAATGTACAAGACCTAATAAAGACAGATGAAGAGCGAATAAAAAACAGTAGTTCACCTACAGATAAGCCTATTATGTTTGAAGGGAACGCATTTACAAGCCTAACTGAAGGATTCACCAAATACACCATCAAAGAGATATTAATAAAGGACAATAAAGCTGAAGCAATTGTAGAATTTCAATATAATTATTCCACACCAAAAGAAATTTGGACTGACAAAGTAAATTTGGTAAACGAAAATGGGTGGAAGATAGATAACATAAGGTTTTCTGTCAAAATAGCTGGCTATAAAGACCTAAAGGAAAGATTAACTTCGGTAAAAACCTATTGATGACTCTAGCTGGCGCGAAGGTATCGCTCGTGAACACAAACAAAAGAAAATAAACATTCGAATTGACACAAGCGGGACGGATGCGCTAGCAAAAGTAAATCCGACCTAACAGAACCAAAAATTTCAATTCTAAAATTTATTTATTCCCTTAAAGCCAATTTTTAGTCTCGATAGAATAGAAATCCTTTTCTTTTTTTCCTTTAACAAAGTAAAGATTGAAACTACAAATAAATTAAAATATACATAAAATTAAATTCGAAAAATGGATATAAAAGCATTCTTAATAGATTGGATAGAAGTAAGCAACAGCTATGATACTGAAAAATATTTGGAAAAATACCTTGACGATGCAGTACTTGATGATTCATCAGTAGGGCAAAAGTTTATTGGGCATAAAGGCATTCGAGATTATTACGAGAGCTATTTTATTGATTATAAAACACAAATCAAATTAGTAAAATTAAATATTAAAGATAACATGACACATATGGAAGTGGAGTTTACGGGTGAATTCCCCGAGGGACAAATTGGAGGAATGTTTAAGTTTACTTTTAAAGATAAAAAAATAGAGAACGTAAAAGCAGCTTTAATTTAGAACTTCTTACCCAACCGCTCGGATTTGCACTAAATCTGTCGTAATAGTTAGCGCAGAATTGCATTCTGTCCCTGTAACGAGAGCAACAAATAAGATTGCGTAGTTCGTCGCAATAACTTGTGATGAAAATTCATAAGTTTTCTCCAAACTAATTCCTAGCCCCGATAGCAGTGAAAATCCTTTTTTTAAACCTTTTTGGGTTTAGAAAAAGATTGCAACGGATAGCGGGAAATAGCTCCTAAAAACCCTTTGTCAGTCGGAATAAAATCGATAAATTTGCGACACAATTTTTACAAAAAAGCTACAATGAAAAATACTGCGCTTACGCACTTACACGAAAGTTTGGGAGCAAAAATGCTTCCGTTTGCCGGATACAATATGCCTATTTTATATGAGGGCGTGAATGCTGAACACGAGGTGGTTCGCAATAGTGTGGGGGTTTTTGATGTTTCGCACATGGGCGAATTCTTGCTTACGGGTCCAAATGCTTTGGCTTTGATTCAGAAAGTGACTTCGAATGATGCTTCGACTTTGACTATTGGGAGAGCGCAATATTCGTGTTTACCTAATAATGATGGCGGAATTGTAGATGATTTATTGGTTTACAAAATGAAAGACGAGCAATATTTATTGGTCGTAAATGCTTCGAATATCGATAAAGATTGGGATTGGATTTCGACTCACAATGATTTGGGCGTAGAAATGAGAAACCTTTCGGATGATTATTCGCTATTGGCCATTCAAGGTCCAAAAGCGGTGGAAGCTATGCAAGCGTTGTCTTCTATAGATTTATCGGCGATTGAATATTATCATTTTGTAGTTGGGGATTTTGCAGGAATCGAGAACGTGATTATTTCGGCAACGGGTTA
>CAILTC010000649.1 GCA_903837025.1 uncultured Bacteroidota bacterium
GTAATTACCAAAGGAAAAATCAAAATTGAATTGAGCAAAGATGTCGATGCTACTAAATTGACATTGGAAGAAGTTCAAGAAATGATTGCCAAGAAAACGCCAGCCAAGAAAGTTGCCGCTAAAAAAGCGACAACTGCTAAAAAACCAGCTGCTAAAAAACCTGTAGCGAAAAAGAAATAAAAAGAAAACTTTCCATTCCTATCTCCACGTTTTGGTCTGGTCGGGAAGAGGAAATAGAAATAAGTACTAACACATTACATTCTCGCCTCCCTTTCTTTTGGGAAGGGCTGAGGATGGGAAAAAGAAATAAGATATGGAATTTGATTTTCTAAAACCGATAGACAATGAAATCCTTGATTTTGTTGAGGGTTTTTCTTCTCAGCAATTGGGTAGCAAAGTCGTTTTTCACACAGAAAAAGAATTTCCTAATTTGAGTAAGATCAAAATTGCTATCATTGGTGTTTTAGAAAGCCGAGGCGATAAGAACCTAAATGCTCAAGTTGATTTGTTGCATATCCGGAAAGAACTATATAGTTTGTTTCCTGGAAATTGGGATGCTTCAATCGCGGATTTAGGCGATATTTTAGCTGGTAATTCTAGTGAAGACACCTATTTTGCACTAAAAAAAGTAGCTTCGAGCTTAATCAAAAAGAAAATTATCCCCATTGTTATTGGTGGTTCACAAGATCTTACCTATGCTCTTTATAGAGCGTATGATGATTTAGAACAAATGGTTAACTTGGTTTCAATTGATAATAAATTTGATTTTGGAAAAGAAAGTGATACTGTTTCTGCGGATTCGTACTTGACCAAAATAATTATTGACGAACCCAATAATCTTTTTAACTTTAGTAATGTTGGCTTTCAAACCTATTATAATTCGCAAGAAGAAATTGATTTAATTGATAAATTATTTTTTGATGCTTATCGTTTGGGGGAAGTTTCGAACAATATTTCTGTTTCTGAACCCGTTTTTAGAGATGCCGATATTGTGAGTCTTGATTTAACTTCGGTAAAATCATCCGACTCAGGTAATAATAGTCCATTTGCGCCCAATGGATTTAATGGAAAAGAAATTTGTTCTTTGTCAAGATATGCCGGGATTAGTGATAAAGTTTCGCTTTTCGGGGTGTTTAATCACAATAGTTCTCAACAGGAATCAGTGTTGGTAGCTCAGATTATTTGGTATTTTATCGAGGGGTTTCATTATCGATCAAACGAATATCCTTTTGGGAGCAGAGATAATTATATCAAGTATATAGTCCCTATAGAAGAGGAGTTGGTTTTTTATAAAAGTGATAAAACGGATAGATGGTGGATCGAGATTCCATTTATTTCAAGTGGTAATAATAAGTTAAAGAAAAATACGTTATTACCATGCTCTTATGATGAATATTTATCAGCTTGCAATCAGGAAATTCCTGAAAGATGGTGGAAAGCGCAGCGTAAGAATATTGTGTAATTTGGTGCTAAAAGTAAAATAAAATCATTTAGTTATTTGTTAGTTTAAATTTTTATTTTTCATTTTGAAAGCTTAAACTTATAAAATAAAATAAAATATGGTAGATTGTCGGGTTTTTTTGTTTTTTGTCGACAAAATATTTTTTTCTTACAGTTTTAAATTTTAGTTTTGACTGTTGAAATAATATTACAACAAATAATTGTTTTATTAAATAATAATAAATAGGTTTACGGACTTAATAATAACGAAAATATAATCCTAATATATATGAAGAAGTTCATTGCATTTACGGCAATTTTAACCCTATTAATTGGCTGTGGTAAATCAAGCGACAAAGGAGAGTTAGTTGGAGTTAAAGGAGCAAAATGGCATCCTGAAAAACCTTATGGAATGACTTTAGTTCCAGGTGGTTCCTATATTATGGGAAAATCTGATGAGGA
>CAILTC010000650.1 GCA_903837025.1 uncultured Bacteroidota bacterium
CAAACTTGCTTTTCCAAGATCTTTGCGGTCTAAAAATGCCCCAACATCAAAATTGGCTAAAACAACATTTCCTGTATAAGAAGCATTATCAATAAAATCAATGTTTTTCATAGACAAGTCCGACTGCACATTTCCCAAAGCTGTCGTCATAGAAAAATTTGCGTCGATTGCAGATTGTGTAACTTGGGTATCGCCAATGATTGTGAATGCACCCAATTTCTTTAAATTAGTTGGTAATCGCTTGCCTAAAACATTCGGAAGTAGCGTGACAAGATCTTCATAAGTAGCAGAAAGTTTATCGAATTTTCCATTCATATAAAATCGCTGTTCTTTTTTAGGAAAAAGATTTTTGAAATTGATGTATCCAATTATTTGGGATTTCTTAGAATCGATTAATCTTAAATTCAATAATTTCAAGTCGTTCAAGGTACCTTTAAGAGTAGCTTTCAAATTGAAATGTTGGTTTCTACCCATTTCTTTATAAAAGCATCGAATATCATTTGTACCTATCGAAGAAGATTTAATTTTAGCATCAAACTGAACTTTATCATTAAAATCCTTGAAATCTTCAATTTTATAATTAAGATAAACCGTTCCTTTCAACTTAGATTCCTTGGTTAATAAATCAAGTTTTTCGAGCTGAATTCGCTTTTTGGTATAGCTAAATACCGTACTCAATTGAACCACAAATATACCACGATGATCTAAAAATGACATTTTATTGATTGTGGTATTCACATCAGGACCATATAATTTAAAATCACTAATCGAGGCGTTTATCTTCGTAAAATCGACATCTTTAGGAATTGCTCGGTTATCATCCGCAAAAATAAAATGCCCATTTGTAATCGTTGCATTTTTGGCAGTAAGCAAAAAATGTTTCCCGTTTGGTTTTCCTTTACCAAAAGCATCTATGAATTTATCTATATTTGTTACGTCTTCATGTTTGTAGGTTTTCAAATTAAAAAAGACACCATCTAAGTCTAAATCCCCAAAAACCAAATCACCGTCTAATAATTTTTTACCTCCTAAAATATTGGTTTTTATTCTGTTAACATAAATCAAAGTATCATTATGATGATCTAAGATCAACACCTTTTTTAGTTTTACACTTCCAAAAATCGATATCGAAACTTCATCAATAGTAATATGGGTACCAAAGTCTTTATTGATACTTTTAGTAAAATATTGTGCTAATTCTGTTTGAACAAAAGGTAGGGAAAGAGCTATGCCAAGTACCAATAAAAGTAGGATTAGTCCAAGTAGAGAACGAAATACTATTTTTTTTAATTTTTTGATACCTAATAATGTTTTAAATTTTTTCTAAAATTTTATTTTGCCTATAGAAACTCAGCACCTTTAATAAAAATTCTTTAATTTTGGCTTCGCCGTAAATTTTCATTAAACGGTTTGTCAAATATAATTCAAAATTCGTGCCTTTTTATGCAAAATTCCGAGGTTTTTATTCTTGCTATCGAAAGTTCTTGCGATGATACTGCCGCTGCAGTCTTACATAACGACAAAGTATTATCTAATGTTGTAGCCAATCAATTGATTCACAATCAATACGGCGGCGTGGTTCCTGAACTTGCTTCTCGAGCCCATCAACAAAATATTGTTCCCGTGATTGATGCTGCAATTCGAAAAGCAAATATACGAAAAGATCAGCTATCGGCAATCGCTTTTACGCAAGGACCTGGACTTATGGGTTCACTTTTAGTAGGAAGTTCCTTTGCAAAATCATTAGCATTGGCATTACAAATTCCGCTTATTGCCGTAAATCACATGCAAGCCCATATATTAGCTCATTTTATTAATGATAATGAAAACGAAAAACCTACTTTTCCTTTTCTTGCGTTGACGATTTCTGGCGGACATACCCAAATTGTGAAAGTCAATGCTTTTTTTGACATGCAAATCATAGGTGAAACCACGGATGATGCCGTGGGAGAAGCTTTCGATAAAAGTGCCAAAATACTAGGTCTTCCCTATCCCGGTGGTCCATTAGTCGACAAATATGCTCAATTAGGAAATCCAAAAGCCTTTGCTTTTACCAAACCTAGAGTTCCTGGTTTAGATTTTAGCTTTTCAGGACTAAAAACGGCTATTTTGTATTTTGTTCAAAAGAAAAAACTAGAAAACCCCAATTTTGTCGACGAGCATCTAAATGATATTTGTGCCTCTATTCAATATACGATTATCGAAATTTTGATGGATAAATTAAAGTTGGCTGTTAAGGAAACAGGCATTAAACAAATTGCCATTGGCGGAGGCGTTTCGGCAAATTCGGGAATTAGAAACGCTTTGGCCGAAGCCGAAAAAAAATACGGATGGAAGACTTTCGTCCCAAAATTTGAATACACCACCGATAATGCTGCAATGATTGGAATTGTAGGTTATCAAAAGTTTTTATCACAAAATTTCGAAACTTCAGCTGTTGTTTCTAAAGCACGAATTCAATTCTAAATTATGCAATTATTTTATAATCCGAACATAAACGAAACTACCGAAAACTTTTCTTTCGACAAAGAAGAAAGCAAACATATCATTAAAGTATTACGTAAGAAAGATACCGACATTCTATTTGTAACCAATGGTTTAGGTTTACTATTTAAAACTGAAATAACATTGGCTTCGGACAATAAATGTACCGTAAAAATACTCTCTTCTGAAAAAGCAAAACCTTCAAAATTTCATTTGCATTTAGCCGTAGCGCCGACCAAAATGAACGACCGTTTTGAATGGTTTCTAGAAAAAGCTACCGAAATTGGCATTCATGAAATCACTCCCATTTTCTGCGATCGCTCCGAGCGAAAAGTAGTAAATTCCGAAAGATTCGACAAAATTTTATTGACGGCAATGAAACAATCGAATGTGTTGTTTCTACCAAAATTGAATAACGCTATCTCTTTTAAAGAGTTTATCAAACAAAAAAACGAAGGTTTACAACTAATTGCCCATTGCGAAGAAACCGATAAAAAATCATTAAAATCAGTTTTGAATCCCAATGAAAATGTAACTTTATTGATAGGTCCTGAAGGTGACTTTTCAGAAAAAGAAATCGCTTTGGCACTCGGAAATAATTACATTCCAGTTTCTTTGGGAGAAACAAGATTACGCACCGAAACAGCTGCAATTGTAGCTTGTCATAGCGTGGTTTTTGTGAATGAAACACTCTAACCCCCGAATAGGGAATTACATAGCAAGAGCAAGTTATGTGATTTCTCCTTCGTCGAAATGACAAAATAAAACTTACATCAATCAAATTATATTTAAAAAACGGATGATTATTTGGAATAACTTAATCCTTTTATGAAAAAAATAGTTTACATCTTACTTTTCATTTCCTTCACCTCATTTTCCCAAGAAATTGCCTTGGTCAAATACAGCGGAGGCG
>CAILTC010000651.1 GCA_903837025.1 uncultured Bacteroidota bacterium
AATAAGTATTTATTTTATAATTTAAGCAATATTCTCCAATCCGCCAGGAAAAGGTCTGTAGGCGTAATATTGTAAAACTTCTTCGATTGCCATTTTTAAAGCTTGGTTTATGGGAAGTAAAGTAGTTCCCATTCGGTAATCTATTTGCGCTAATTGCATATAATAATCGGTAAAAATAGGCACATAAAGTCCTTTGCTGATGGCTTCTTCGGTATTGTTGAAGTTTTCTAGTTGGTCTTCTTTTATGATTTTGCATGTGGCTAATCGCAATTCACCATACTTATCTCTACTGGCGGCATAGCCAAAAAGTCGGCATATTAATCCGCGATATTTATAGTTGCTGCAGCTTCCGTTGTATTCTTCTAAAAGTGCAAGTGGTCTGTAAATATGGCAGGTGTTAATCGATGAGTTGTTGATTTCTAATAAGGTTTCTTCGGCTAATCCATTCAAAAATAGATGCAAGGCCCATGGCAAAAATTCTAGTGGTGACGCATCAATGTCTGGTTTCGAACAGCACTTGCCGCAGCCTGTGAGGCAATGCAGCTTAGTTTCGGATTTGAAATTAGTAATTTCATTATCTAGACGGCCGAATAATTCTTCGACCAATCGAACCTTAAGTTCTATTGCCATTTTTTTTTTGGTAAGGTAGGCTATTAAAAATGGCTCGGACTATAATGTCTCGTTTCTTACTGTTAATATTATTTTTAAGGGTTAAAAGGAAAATCATAGGGGTTTTTTTGGTCAATAAAATTTCAAATAGAAGAAATTTCGGAACAATTTTAATTAAATTTGCTGTACTATAAATAGCATCTTATGGCATTATTAAAATCAATAAATAAAAAAGCAAAAGCCTACCTAAATTCAGGATTTGGAATAAATACAAATAGTTATGGAGGTCGATTTGTAAATAAAAACGGAACTGCCAACGTTGAAAAACGGGGAATGAATATTTTGCATCGCATCAGTTGGTACCACACTTTGATTGATATGTCTGCTTGGAAATTTATGTTGATTCTCTTAACTTTTTATGTGTGTATTAATTTTGTTTTTGCCTTGTGTTATTTTGCCATCGGTATCGAATATTTAAACGGAATTGATTCTTCGGCATCTGATTTTGTAAAATTTGGAGAAACCTATTTTTTTAGCGCGCAAACATTCACCACAGTAGGTTATGGGCATATTAGTCCTTCGGGTTTTATGGCGAGTGCTGTTTCGGCATTTGAAGCGTTAATTGGTTTATTGAGTTTTGCTATTGCTACGGGTTTATTTTTTGGTAGCTTTAGTAGACCTATTGCTTTTTTAAAGTTTTCTCATAACGCAATTATTGCACCTTACGGCGATAGTACCGCGTTGATGATCCGAATGACTCCTTTTAAAAACACTAATTTGACCGATGCAGAAGCCAAAGTAACGGTAGGGATTAGCATGGAAGATAACGGGAAAATGAGTAACAAATTCTACTCATTAGACTTGGAGTTCGATAAAATAAATGCGCTAACATTAAGTTGGACATTAGTGCATCCTATTACAGAAGAGAGTCCTTTGTATCAATTTACTAAAGAAGATTTTGAATCTGTTAATGGTGAAATTCTAGTGTATATTAAAACTTTCGATGATATGTTTAGCAGTACCGTTGCTGTTCGAACTTCCTATACTTTTGGCGAAGTTGTTTATGGCGCTAAGTTTAAACCTATGTATTCCCAAAATAAGAGCAATACCAAAACTACTTTACATTTGGATCAATTAAACGATTTTGAAGACGTTGTGCTATAATATTTTATTGTTTCAAATATTGTTAAAGAGACGCTTGCTTAATTTAGTAATGTTTAATGCAGTTACAGCTCTTTAGTTGTATTCTTCTAAAATTTAAGCTTAGATAAATTGTATCTATTTTATCTCTAAATTATTGATTTCTTATAGGTTTTGATTATCGGAAAACAGACGTTTATGCTTCCAAAAAGTCCGTTTAACGTATCGTAGTTTTTATTATATTTGATGTAAATCAAACTACGATGTCAAAATTTTACAGTATTAAATTTAAAGTAATTTTCAATATTTTTTTAGCGATTGTATTGATATCTTCTTTATCAGTTTCTTCACAAACTTTTACTGATAGCAATTTGCCAATTGTCATTATCAATACAGATTTAGATACCAATACGGGATTACCGCTTGATATTTTAGATGCTCCCAGAATTCTAGCAAATCTAAAAATCATCAAGCATCCAGATGGGAGTAGAAACTATCTTTCTGATGCAAATACTCCAGCATTTATAAATTTTAGTGGTAGAATTAGTATCGAAATTAGAGGTTCATCATCACAATCATTGCCTAAAAAAGCATATGGATTAACCACTTTAAAAGCTGATAATGTCAGTAATAATAATGTGAGTTTATTAGGAATGCCAAGTGAAAACGATTGGATTTTGAATGGTTTAGCATTTGATCCATCGCTTATTAGAGACTATTTGTCCTATAATTTATCAAGGCAAATAGGCGATTATGCAACTCGAACTGTATATTGTGAAGTAGTTCTTAATGGTGGATATATAGGCTTATATCTTTTGGAAGAGAAAATAAAATCGAATACAAATCGGGTTAATGTTTTGAAAATTACAACTACAGATATTGCCGTTCCAAATATTACTGGGGGTTATATCACAAAAGCCGATAAAACCACGGGTAGTGACCCCATTGCTTGGAGCATGAGTTCGTATGCTGGCGGAACTGATTTTATTCATGATTTGCCAAAACCCGAAGCGGTAACCACTGGTCAAAATGATTATATTCATAATCAGTTTTTGAATCTAGAATCGACTTCTCACAGCAGTAATCCTGATTTAGTTACCGGATATCCATCGGTTATAGATGTTCCTTCCTTTGTTGATTTTATGCTTATAAATGAGTTGGCATCTAATGTTGATGGCTATCAGTTCAGCACTTTTTTTCATAAAGATAGAGGAGGCAAATTGCGAGCTGGTCCTATTTGGGACTTTAATTTAACCTATGGAAATGATCTGTTTATTTGGGGGTATGATAGGAGTCATACTGATATTTGGCAATTTGCTAATGGTGATAATGAAGGCGCTAAATTTTGGACTGATTTATTTAATAATTCAACATATAAATGTTATTTATCAAAGAGGTGGAACGAATTGACATTGTCGGGTCAGCCTTTGAATTATTTAAAAATAGTCGCGTATATTGATGATACAGTGAATTTTATTAGTGAAGCAAACCTGCGTGAAAATCAAAAATGGGGAACTGTTCCCAATCATTCTGTTGAAATAGCTAAAATTAAAACATTTTTATCCAATAGGATTTCTTGGATGACCACTAATTTAGGTTCCTTTTCGGGGTGTAATGCAATAACAATTCCATCACTTGTTATTACTAAAATAAGTTATAATCCTCCGGGAACTTCAACGGTAAGTGATAATTTAGAATTTTTAGAAATTAAAAACACAGGAATCACAACAGTAGATTTAACAGGGTTTTATTTTAAAGAATTGGGAATGTCTTATCAATTTCCAGCAAATTCTTCAATTTTATCTAATCAGAGTATTTTTCTGGCCAGTAATCCAGTTGCATTTCAAACGAAGTACGGTATAGCTGCTTTTGGACAATTTGTAAGGAATTTATCTAATAGTACTCAAAAAATAGTTTTAGCTGACGGTTTTGGTAATACGATTGATTCTGTTGAGTATTTCGATGCTTCTCCTTGGCCAACGGAAGCTGATGGGAACGGAAGTTATTTAGAATTGATTAGTACGTCATTAGATAATAGTTTGGCTTCAAGTTGGATTGCTTCTACTAATGTTAATTTGTCGAACCCTTCCTTTTTTGAGGAATCAACTGTCACTATTTATCCAAATCCTGTTACTCATTTCTTGAGTGTTCATACTAGAGTACCAATGACTGGAATTAAAATATTCGATATTTCTGGAAAATTAATTTTTGATTTAAAACAAAAA
>CAILTC010000652.1 GCA_903837025.1 uncultured Bacteroidota bacterium
AAAAATCAAGAATTAAAGCACTCAAAATAGCACTTAATAATACAGGGTAAATATCTAAAAATGTTGCCAAAAGTGTTACGACAACCATAAGTAAATAACCAACAAACTTATAATCAATAAAATTCCTTACAAACAAACATATCGAGGCAACTGCCAATACCGATAGTACTGAAATTAGGTATTGATTCTTTTTTTGTATTTGGTCTAGTGAACTTTTCACAAATAATTAACGTTTTGACACTGCAAACTTAATCGATTTGTTATAAGTATTTTATAATTTATTAGAGTTTTATATAAAGATTTTATAAAGATACTGCGATGTTGGACAAATTATATAACTATTTAAAATAGTGATTAAATCAAAAAAAGGATGCAAGACTTCCATTTTCAAAATGGAATATTTTCCTTTTTATCTATTAACATGCTTTCTTTAAAATAGATAGGACTAAAAACTAAACCGCATTTAATTTAAAATAAAAAGTACTTCCCAAGCCCAATTCACTTTCCATACCAATTTTACCGTTTTGGGCTTCGATAAATTCCTTGCTAATGGCCAATCCCAATCCGGTTCCTGATTTATGACTACCGGGAATTTGAAAATATTTATCGAAAACTTTAGCTTTATATTGATTGTCAATTCCTTTTCCGGTATCGATAACCTTAAAAACGACTTTGTTATTTTCGGAATTCAGTTTTACAATGATTTTACTATTTTCGGATGAATAAGTTATGGCATTGGTCAAAAAATTAATCAATACCCATGCTGTTTTTTCGTTATCTGCTTTTATATTAGGCAAATTTTCTTCGGTTTCTACAACTAGTTCAATATGTTTTTGTTCCGCTTGTACTTTTACCGCTTCAGTGGCATAATGCACCATTTCATAAGGATTGCTTATATCAATATTCAATTGAATTTTTCCAGTTTCTAGTTGGGATAATTCAAGTAATTCGCCTGTGATTTTCAATAATCGCTGACTATCCTCTTTAATACTATCTATTAATTGTTTTTGTTCTTCATTAATTAAACCAGTTTGATCATTTTCAAGCAATTGCAAACTTAATTTTATAGATGAAATTGGTGTTTTCAATTCGTGAGAAACAGTAGCGATAAAATTGGTTTTGGCAAAATCCAATTCTTTAAAAATAGTAATGTTCCTCAAAATGATAACATCACCAATATTAATTGTTTGGTCTTCTCCTGTTGGTTTTATGGTAATATTTACGATTTCTTTTTCAAAATAACTCTCTTTGCCATCGGCAAAAATTTTCATCGGAAGTGATTTTTGATTTTCATTTTCACATTCTTTCTTCATCAAGGATTTCATCAAATCATTTGTCAATGTCAATGTTTCGGCTAATTGACCCACAACTTCCTCCGATTTCATTCCAATGATTTTCAAAGCTTCATCATTTACAAACAAAATCACCCCTTTATTATCTAAACCAATAATAGGATCATGCATATTATTGATTAAGGTTTCCAATCTTTTCTTTTCAAAAGATAATTTGTACAAATTACTATTATTATATTCCTGTAATTTCTCGGCCATTGTATTGAACGATTTTGCTAAATCTCCAAATTCATTATGATCCATAAAATGTACGCGTTCGGAATAGTTACCAGAGGCAATTTCCTGAATACTTTCAGTAAGTTCCCGAAGTGGATTGGCAATATTATTGGGCAAATTAACCAAAAGATTAAAGGCAATCAAAAAACAAAGTGTTCCAGTAATAGCGATCCATAAATTACCTGTTTCGGCAGTTTTATTGGCGATGTCGCTTTTCTTTTTAATAGCATTCATATTGAGTTTCATAATCTCAAAAATTTCTTTTCGAATTTGATTTTTAGCCAACTCATCGGTCTTATTTTTTTTCAAAAGACGATAACTATTCTGCAAATTATGGGTCGCCCTATCTTCGCCCGTCTCGGTAATATTACTCAATTGATGGGTTAGATTAATTTCAAATGTTGTCAACGCTTTTTCCTCGTCAGCATTTATTTCGTCTAATGAAAGCAACATATTTCTTGAATATTCCAAAGTGTTATAATTCGCTTTTAGAATATTTTCGGTGTCTTTTTTTATAGAAAAAATATAAAAAGAACTCACTAATGCCAGAATTAATATCATTAAAAATAATAATCCAACGCCCAAGTTTAATTTAGTTTTAATTTTCATTTTAGGATAGAATTACAAGATCAATATTTGATAAAGAAAGATTATTCAACAATCTATTAAAAATAGTTGTAGACAAAATTACTTTAAATAAATTAAAATGTGGTTTCCCTATGCAAACTGTCGTAATTTGTTTTTGTTTAACTACTTCTAACATTGCTTCAGTTATGTTTTTGTCTTTCACTTTAATCACTTCGGCTCCCAGCTCTGTGGCAAGTTTAAAGTTATTTATCAAATACCGTTGCTTATCAAGCGCAATAGTATCACTACTTTCTTTAGGAGTTTCCACATACAAAACATACCATTCGCTATTGTAATAACTAGCTAATCGAGCTGTTTTGCGAATAACATTTTTTGCAGTTTTATCATTACTACTAATACAAGCCAATAATTTTTCGTGTCTTAATGCTATATTTTGCGGTATTTCCTTTTCCACTTTTCGAACTACTTGACTCGCTACTTCCTTCAAAGCCAATTCTCGTAATTGAAGAATTTGATCCGATTTGAAAAAATTATTCAAAGCGGTTAAAATTTTATCTTCGGTATAAATTTTCCCTTCCTTTAAACGGCTAATTAATTCATCCGAAGTCAAATCGATATTCACAACCTCATCGGCAATTCGCAAAACATTATCGGGAACCCGCTCCTGAACATCAACATTGGTAATGCGTTTTACATCTTGATTTAAACTTTCGATATGTTGAATATTCACTGCCGAAATCACATTGATTCCTGCCTCTAAAATCTCTAAAACATCTTGCCAACGTTTTTCATTTTTGCTGCCTTGGATATTCGTATGTGCTAGCTCATCAACAATCACCACTTCTGGACGCAAATTGATAATTGCCTGCACATCCATTTCTTCAAGTTGTTTTCCTTTATAGAAAATAGTCCGACGCGGAATTACAGGCAATCCTGCTAATAATTCGTGTGTTTCCTTACGATTATGAGTTTCAATATACCCTATTTTCACGTCAATTCCGTTTTTCAACAAGGTGTGCGCTTCCTGCAACATTCTAAAAGTTTTGCCCACACCAGCACTCATGCCAATATAAATTTTAAATTTTCCACGACGTGATTTCTGAATTAAATCCAGAAAGTGTTGAGCGTTATTTTGTTTTTCTTGTTCCATTTTTCATTGAATAAAAATACCCACAAGGTCATAAAGACCTTGCAGGATTAATTTTTCACACAGTTTTAAAACCTGAAGTGAATTTGATATTATCTCTTTTCTTTATCACAAATTATAAAGATATAGCCAAGGATGTTGTTATAAACACATTGCTATTAGTTGGATTATTGTTTTTCAAAAAAATATCATCTTTACTGTTCAAAGTTCGTGCTTCTATTCTAAACATTACATTATTTATTGGCAAATAATCAAAATTCGCGGAAAAACCATAGGTTTTGAAACCGCTTGGAGTTCCTGTTACAATGATTACCTCTTTCTCATCTTGATAATATTCGCCTCTGACCGCCAATTGAATTTTATCTGTCGGTTTGTATTGTGCCATTACAACTGGTGAATACCAAACATCATAAACACTACTTCCTTTAACTGATTGCTGTGCTCCAATATCAAAACCAGCTATCAGGTTTGTTTTTTCAGACACTTTAAACTGTCCGTAAAAATTATTAAAATAACGCCATTTTTTGTCAATATCCGCTTGTTCGTTTCCAATATAAGTACTCCAGTTCAAAGTAGTGCTTGAAGACGGTTTATAGGTAATTTGTGTTCCAAAAGCAGGTGTTTGATTACCCTCAATTTTTTGGACACGTTGCCAACCGTTCAAATACATAGCAGCCAAATACCATTTCTCTGATTTTGAAGTATAGCCAATTTTAACTCCAGCTTCATAAAACGGAGAATTATCAGCCAAAATACTTCTGGTTAAAGTCATGCAATCTTTACCAATTGCACTTTCAAAACCAATATGTGCTGGCATTATCCCTGCATCAAGCCAAAGATTGTTATCCTTGGAAATTTTCACTCCTATGTTAGCTTCATACACATTTTTCAATAATCCTTGTTCTGCTGTCATGTTATATTCGGGATAAGTTCCCGCCATAAGTGCAAAATTTCCACGAATATTATCTTTCGTATAATTAACTTTGACCATGCCTAAATTCAGGTTTACTTCATTGGCTCTATTATAACTGTAAATAAATCCTGGTCTTGTATGATTGTCGGGGTTTCCAAAATCATAACTGTAATAAGTATCTATATAACCAGAAAATGTAAGTGGACTTTTTGTCACTTCTTGTGCATTAATTGTTGCAAAACAAAAAGCTATTAAAGCGGTAATTATTATTTTTTTCATTATTTTTGTATTAGATTTTTTTTAATCAAAACCCTTTCAGATCCCGTGCATGGGATATAACCTGAAAGGGTTATTTTTTTTCACTATTTCAACTCATCCAAAGCAACATTCAATTCCAAAACATTTACTGTCTCAGTTCCCATTACAGATGGTGTATTGATTTTACTTGCTACCAAAGCTCTTACTTTCTCTTCGGATAATTTTCTAG
Organism: uncultured Bacteroidota bacterium; assembly: GCA_903837025.1. Taxonomy (GTDB): domain Bacteria; phylum Bacteroidota; class Bacteroidia; order Flavobacteriales; family Flavobacteriaceae; genus Flavobacterium. The sequence goes on from CAILTC010000652.1 coordinate 4,704, forward strand.
CTGCTGCAACTCTTTTCACCTGAATTAAAGCTCCTTGAGAAGAAATATTCGGATCCAATCCACTACCCGAAGCCGTCACCATATCCGACGGGATATCCGATTTTTTTAAATAGGGATGAACAATTAAAAAGGTGTCAATTCTTTTTTGAACCAAAGTCAAATACTCTGCATTACTTGGTCCTTTATTACTTCCACCACTTCCCGCAGCATTATAATTTACTGCCGAAGGTCGACTCCAAAAATAGGTTGATTTATCAAATTTTTGACCAATCTTTTGATAGCCTACTACTTTTCCATTTACTAAAATGGTTTCGCCTTTCCCGTTGTTTGGGGCAAACTGTGCAATTCCCCATATCGCTATAGGATAAATTGCTCCAAACAAAATTACTGTTAAAATTGTAAAGGTTACAATTGATAATATTTTTTTCATTTTTTTATTTGTTTCCTCACCCCCAGCCCCCTCTCCAAAGGAGAGGGGAGCTATTGTGGAAGTATAGGTTATTAATACAATTATTTCAAACTACAAACTAATAATTTAAGTATGTTATTCCATTCAGTCTCCCTCTCCTTTGGAGAGGGTTGGGGTGAGGATTACATAAATAACGCCACAGCCAAATCGATTATTTTTATTCCTACAAAAGGGACAATTATTCCTCCTAAACCGTAAATCAACAGATTCCTTTTTAAGATGGCACTTGCACCAATTGGCTTATAATCAACACCTCGCAACGCAAGCGGAATCAGAATTGGAATGATAATCGCATTAAAAATTACCGCCGATAAAATAGCACTTTCTGGACTATGCAAATGCATGATATTCAAGCCTTGCAAAGCTGGAATTGCCGTGATGAAAAGTGCTGGGACAATTGCAAAATATTTAGCTACGTCATTCGCAATCGAGAACGTTGTAAGCGTTCCTCGGGTCATCAATAGTTGTTTTCCTATTTCAATAATTTCAATTAACTTGGTTGGGTCATTGTCAAGATCGACCATATTTCCCGCTTCTTTTGCAGCCTGAGTTCCGCTATTCATAGCAACACCAACATCGGCTTGCGCAAGAGCCGGTGCATCATTCGTACCGTCACCCATCATTGCAACGAGTTTACCCAGTTGTTGCTCATTTTTGATGTAATTCATTTTGTCCTCAGGCTTGGCTTCGGCAATAAAATCATCAACACCAGCTGCTTCCGCAATAAATTTAGCTGTCAAAGGATTATCACCCGTAACCATCACCGTTTTTACACCCATTTTTCGCAAACGGTCAAAACGTTCTTTCATCCCTGTTTTGATAATATCCTGCAATTCGATAACTCCTTGAACCTGATTGTTTTTAATAACCACCAAAGGCGTTCCTCCTTTAGAAGAAATGGCAATTACTTTTTCTGCGGTATCTTCTGGAAAAACATTTCCGGATTGAAGTGCAATGTTTTTTGCAGCATCCTGAGCTCCTTTTCTAATGTTGGTTCCGTCTCTTAAAACTACTCCACTTGTTCTGGTTTCGGCAGTAAATTTGATTAAAGTAGCCCCTTCAATAGACAGTTTTTGAGCAACTTCTAGTCCTGCTAATTCTACAATACTTTTTCCTTCCGGAGTATCATCGGCAAGTGAACTTAATACTGCTGACTTAATAAAATCTTCTTGCGAGATTCCTTTTGTAGGATAGAAATTAGTTGCTTTTCTGTTTCCAATAGTTATTGTTCCTGTTTTATCTAAAAGCAAAACATCAATATCACCAGCAGTTTCTACCGCTTTTCCTGATTTTGTAATTACATTGGCACGCAACGCTCTATCCATTCCCGCAATTCCGATAGCGGATAATAATCCACCAATTGTGGTTGGTATCAAACAAACAAATAAAGAGATAAAAGCGGCAATTGTAATTGGAGCTTTAGCAAAATCGGCAAACGGTTTCAGCGTTACGCAAACAATTACGAAGATCAAAGTAAACGCTGCCAACAAAATTGTCAAAGCAATTTCATTTGGTGTTTTCTGACGGCTTGCTCCTTCGACCAAAGCAATCATTTTGTCCAAGAAACTTTCACCTGGCTCTGAGGTTACAATCACTTTTATTTTATCGGATAACACTTTTGTTCCTCCAGTTACCGATGATTTATCACCTCCAGATTCCCGAATCACGGGTGCACTTTCTCCGGTTATAGCACTTTCATCTATAGTTGCCAATCCTTCTATGATTTCGCCATCGGTGGCAATCAAATCGCCCGATTCGCAGATGAAAACATCACCTTTTTTCAAAGCCGAAGAACTTACGTTTCTAATTTCTCCGTTGTCCAAAAGCTGTCTTGCCGGCGTTTCCTCACGCGTTTTTCTTAAACTGTCGGCTTGTGCTTTTCCACGAGCTTCAGCAATGGCTTCGGCAAAATTGGCAAACAAAAGCGTGGCTAATAAAATTAAGAATATAATTAAATTATAAACAAAACTACCTTGATTCTGTGCGCCAAATAAAATGGCAATACACACTACAAACATGATGGCAGTTCCGATTTCTACGGTAAACATTACCGGGTTTTTGAACATTACTTTCGGGTTAAGCTTAACAAAAGACTGCGCTAACGCCTCTTTTACCTGCTTACTTTCAAATAATGAAGTGGATTTATTTTTACTCATTTTTTTATATTATTTTAATGTAAAGTATTCTGCCAATGGTCCTAAAGCCAAAGCGGGGAAGAATGATAAGGCTGCAATAATGGCGATTACGGCAAAAACCATGACTCCAAAAATAGTTGTATCCGTTTTTAAAGTTCCTGCACTTTCTGGAATGTATTTTTTATTGGCTAATAATCCTGCGATGGCCAATGGTCCAATAATTGGAAGGAAACGACTCAATAATAACACAATTCCTGTACTGATATTCCAAAATGGATTACCATCGCCCAAACCTTCAAAACCAGAACCGTTATTAGCTGCACTCGAAGTGTATTCGTATAACATTTCCGAGAATCCATGATGTCCAGGATTATTCAACCAGCCTGTGGCTTTTCCTGGAAACCAATAGCCCATTGCGGTATCATTCGCAGCAAAATAAGATGCCAAAGCTGTTCCTGCCAATATCAATAAAGGGTGAAGAATGGCAATGATAGCAGCGATTTTAACTTCTCGGGCTTCAATTTTCTTTCCTAAAAACTCCGGTGTTCTTCCTACCATTAAACCCGAAATAAAAACGGCAAGTATGATGAAAATATAGAAATTCAACCAGCCAACACCGCAACCGCCATAAAACGCATTGACCATCATAGACAATAATTGCATGGCTCCGGAAACAGGCATTGAACTATCATGCATGCTATTGACCGATCCTGTAGAAATTACAGTCGTGGCAATACTCCAAAATCCAGAAATAGCCGGACCAAATCGGACTTCCTTACCTTCCATGGCTCCAGTTGCTTGAGTAATTCCCATTCTTTCGATAGCTGGATTTCCGTTGATTTCGCTTATAACTGTTGGTATTACGAGCAGTAAAAAACCCACCGTCATAACGCCAAAAACAATCCAAGACAATTTTCTTTTATTAAGGAAAAAACCCAAAGCAAAAATCATCGCAAACGGAATTAATAATTGTGCCACCAACTCAACTGCATCGGTAAAATAAGTTGGATTCTCTAATGGATGCGCCGAGTTGGCTCCAAAAAAACCGCCTCCGTTGGTACCAATATGTTTTATTCCGATGAATGCGGCAGCAGGACCACGAGAAACTTCAACTTTATCGCCTTGCAAAGTGGTAATTTTATCTTTTCCTTCAAAAGTCATTGGCGTTCCGCTGAATATCAAAATAACAGCCACAATAGCCGAAAGTGGCAATAAAATACGGGTGCAGCTTTTGATAAAATAATTGTAAAAATTCCCTAATTTATCAGTAGTTTTTTCTCTCATGGCAACAAAAACCATTACTGCTGCAGCCATTCCCGTAGCTGCCGAAACAAACATTAAGAACATCAAAAACAGTTGACCTAAATAGGAAAGCCCACTTTCACCTGAATAATGCTGTAAATTACAATTTACCACAAATGAAATGGCGGTATTGAATGCCAAATCTGGTGTCATGGATGGGTTATTATCAGGATTTAGCGGTAAACTTCCTTGAAAGATTAAGATAAAAAAGCAAAGAAAAAACCAAACCATATTCACACTCAAAAGTGCTTTCAGATGTTGTTTCCAATTCATTTCTTCAGTAGAATCGATGCGACTGATTTTGAAAATAAATTTCTCGATTGGAT
>CAILTC010000653.1 GCA_903837025.1 uncultured Bacteroidota bacterium
ATATTTAGTAAACGTAAACAGGTTAGAAGCTGATACATATAACCTTAATTGAGATAATTTAAATTTTTTAATTAGATTATTATCAAAATTATATCCTAATTGAATGTTTTTGACTCTAACATAGGAACCATCTTCTAAGAATCGTGTTGAAGGTAATGTGTTATTTGATTTAGCATTCCACGAAGCCCTTGGTTGTGAATTACTTGTACCTTCACCTGTCCAATGTTCATCATAATATCTTTGAGTCACATTAAATGGACGGTAAAAACCTTCAATATCTGTATTGATTTGATTGTATATTTTCTGACCAGAAGCTCCTGCTACAAAAATTGATAAATCAAAATTCTTGTAGACAAAATCCAAGTTTAAGCCATAAGTAACCTTCGGAATTGGGCTTCCCACATGCACACGATCTAAATTATTGATAACACCATCATGATTCACATCTTTGTATTTCACATCTCCTGGCAAAATACCAGAACCTTGATACGCATGGGTAAAAACATCAGTTGCATTTTGAAAAATCCCTTCTTGTTGATAAAGGAAAAAAGAACCTACTTGATATCCAACTTCTGTTTTCGTCGCATAAACACCATTGTCTATTCGACCTGCTAAGATTGGACTATCTAATTGCATTACTTCATTATGTAATAAAGCCGCATTTCCTTTAATCGAATAACTAAAATCATCTGATATTTTATTACGATAAGTAACATCAAACTCAAACCCTCTATTTAGCACTTTTCCAGTATTATATTCAGGAGGAGTAGCATAACCATTCGATGACGGGTCTGATATTTGCAAAAGCATATTTTGCGTAATTTTATTATAAAAATCAAATGTAAATGCTAGTTTTCCACTAAAAAAACTAATATCAGTTCCAACATCTACTTGATTACTTGTTGCCCATTTTAAAGACTCATTACCCATTGAAACAACTGCGCTTCCTTGTTGAATTGCGCCTCCAAAAGGATAATTAAAATAATTTGCTATTAAGGAAGAATAGGCAAAATTTGGAATTTGTTGATCCCCAACTGATCCATAACCCATTCTAAGCATCCATTTGCTTATAAGCTTACTGTTTTTGAGAAAATCTTTGTCAATTCTCCATCCTAGTGATGTAGAATAAAAATTACCCCATCTATTACCATTCATAAATCTTGAAGATCCATCTCTTCTTATCATTGCGGTGGCAAAATATTTATCACTAAAATTGTAATTTACTTTTCCAAAGTAAGACAACAATTTGGACTCATCTGTAGATTCATTATTTGTCTTAATACCTGTCCCATTTCCTAGTTTATCCAAAAGTGGATTTTGATCAACAAAACTTCTATCCGTTGCTACAACAAACATGGATTTATTATCAATACTTTCCGTACCTAATAATCCGCCTAAATGATGTTTTTCATTAAACACATGACTATAATTAAGAACATTACTCATTGTTGTGTTAAATCCTTGATTCGTATCTACTTCAAGTGAATTTGGATTGTTAATTCTATTATTTGTTCCCCAATTTTTATTAAATGTATCTTGTCTATAGTTCGATCTATCTAAACCAAGAGTTGAAACAAAAAACAAATCATTCGAAAATTTTATTTTGAAATTAATGTCTCCAAAAAGTCCATTCGTAACTTTCACATTGCTCGTGTTACTCAATAATCCTTCTGGGTTATACCCATCTCCAAAAAAATTAGGTTTGTCAGGCATATCAACAAATCCACCTGTAGCATTATAAATAGGAATAGCAGGACTTCTAAAAAAAGCATATCTCAATGCGTTTCCGCCATTCCCACCAAGTCCGTCACCCGAGCTTCCTACAATATTATTTTTGTCTTTATATACATTCAAATTAACTCCGGTACTTAACCAGCTTTTCACTTCGGTATTGATACTTATTTTACCAGTATATTTTTCATAAGCACTTGCTAATAAAATTCCTTCTTGATTGAAATAACTTCCAGATATATTGTAAGTAGTTTTATCAGAACCTCCGCTAAAACTTAAATTATATTGTTGAATAGGTGCGTTTCTGAAAACAGATCCTAATTGGTTTATATTCGGCAATGTAGCTGCCAATGCAGGCGTAATTAATGGTCTAAACAATATTTGCTGATCTTGTGGTAAGGTTGCATTATCATTATTGGCGGCTTCATTATATATTTTAACATATTCGTCCGTAGATGCCATTTTTGTTAACTTCCCATGTGACTGAACCCCAAAAAGCGAACTGAATGAAATTTTTGCATCTTGTCCTTTTTTACCTTTTTTGGTAGTAATAATCACAACACCATTATTTGCTCTAGATCCATATATCGCACATGACGCCGCATCTTTAAGTATGCTAATGTTTTCTATATCTGTAGAAGAAAGATAATCCATTGCATTTTGAGTTGGTACACCATCTACAATATATAATGGAGAATTACTTCCCGTTAATGAACCTATTCCTCTAATTCTAATTTGAGCACCTTCTCCTGGAGAACCTGTATTTGACGTTACAGTAACACCAGAAACAAGACCTTGTAAGGATTGCGAAACATAAGGCGAAACAGATTTATTAAATTCATCAATATTTACTGAAGAAATTGCTCCAGTAACATCACTCTTTTTTTGTGTTCCGTAACCTACTATTACTACTTCATTTAAAGTATTTGTATTTTCCTGTAGAATAACAATCAATTTCGTTTTGCCATTTACAGCTACTTCTTTAGTAACATACCCAATATTACTAAAGACCAAAATCGATTTAGAATTTACATCGTTAATTGTGAAATTACCATCAAGATCTGTAACAGTAGTTTTAGTTGTTCCTTTAATCAAAATATTTACCTGCGGTATTGGTCCTTTACTATCTGAAACTAACCCTTTAATCGTTTGAGCATTTGAAATAGTTCCAATACACAAACCCCAAAGGAGAACCAATTTATAAATGATACTTTTTTTCATCATAATAAATTATTAAATAGGTTACTAATAGGTATATTTTTTTTCATTTTTTAAGGGTTTGTTGGTTAATATATCGTTGTAGTATTCTGGCAATAAAATTAGTTGTAGAGCATAAAAAAAAGTGTACACTATTTCGTCAAAAGTGTACACTCATATAAAAATCGCTGTATTTCAGCAGTTTAAAAAATAATTAATTCTTATAAATATATTTGAGTTGATAATTTTTTGGAGTAATGCTATACATTTTATTAAATTCTCTGTAAAAATAAGAACGATTATTAAACCCAGATTGATAGCAAACTTCGGAAACCGTCAATATATTTTTACGCAACAACTCAGCAGCATATTTTAATCGTATGGTGCGAATTAAATCTCCTGGAGTAAGTCCGAAAATTTGTTTAATTTTTCGATATAATTGCGAATTACTAATCCCTAATTCTTTTTCGATAAATAAACTTTGAAGATTTTCGTTATCAATGTTTTTACGAATCACTTCAATTACCTTTTTTATAAAATCCTTTTCCTCATTATCTATAGGTAAAGTAGATAGATTTTCGATAAGGGTATCTTGTGAAAAATGCTTGAATATAAGTTCCTTTTCCTCAATCAATTTTTGAATTCGTACCAATAAATGATCGGGGTGAAATGGTTTTGGAATATACGAATTAGCTCCACTTTCTAAACCTTCTATTCGATGCAAAACCGAATCTTTGGCGGTAAGCATTATAAAAGGAATATGGCAGGTTTTAATATTTTTTTTGACATTCTTACAAAGTTCCACTCCATCCATCATTGGCATCATTACATCACTAATGATTAAATCAGGACTTTCTTTTTCGAGAATATCCATAGCTTCCAAACCATTATAAGCTGAACTAATTTTATATTTTGTACTTAATAATTCATTCAAAAACAAATGAATTTCCTTTTCATCTTCAACTATCAACAAGGATTTTCTAGTATCAGCAAGAACATCTATAGACGAAATTTTATTTGGCACTTCATTTCCATTAGTTGGATTTTCTTCAAGAATGTTTTTAAGATGGTGCGAAATCAAAACCGAACTTACTTCTGCGTCCAATTCTTTTTGCTCAAAATCGGATTTCCCACAAGGCAACAATATTGTAAAAGTGGTCGATTCGTTGGCAATACTAGAAACCAAAATTTCTCCACGCAAAACAGTAACTAATTTTTTGATGTATGCCAACCCAATTCCCGTTCTAAACATGTCATTGTCCGCTTTATTATTGGTATCCGACAAGAAAAAACGGTCGAACAAAGAATCTAATTTTTCTTTCGGAATTCCTTTTCCAGTATTTGTAATTGTAATGTTTAATTTTTTTGAATCTTCGCCTTGAAGGCAAAACTGAAGATCAATTTTCCCGTTTATTGGTGTGTATTTAAAAGCATTTGACATTAAATTAAACACGATTTTTTCTATTTTATCCTTGTCAAACCATCCCGATAATTCAGAAGGAATTTCTAGATTATAATCGATGTTTTTTTCCAAAGCCCATTCGTCAAACAATTCGGCGATTTGTTCAATCAAGTTAACAAGGTCAAATTCTTTGGCGGTAATTTCTAAATAATCGTATTCAGCTTTTCTAAATTCGAGCAATTGCTGGGTCAAAAATAATAATCGCGAAGAATTTCGCTGAATCATCTGAACAAATTTCTGGTTTCTTTTATCCAAATTCGATGCTTCAGAAAGTTTCTGGATTGGTCCCACAATCAATGTCAAAGGCGTTTGAAACTCGTGGGCGATGTCCGTGAAAAAATTAAGTTTATTTTCGTGAAGTTCCTCTTCTCGTTTCCTAAAAAGGATATTCTGACTTAACGATTGCTGCTTTTTATAATAACTTAAAACAAAAAGAATAAAAAGTGCCGTCAATATAAAATAAACCAACATCGCCACTGTCGATTGCCAGAAAACAGGTTTCACCTTAATATCGATTGCATGCACTGGTTTGCTCCAAACGCCGTCGCTATTCGACCATTTTATCCACAACGAATAATTTCCCTGCGGAACGTTTGTAAAGGAAATAATTCTTCGATTATTGATGAAATTCCAATTCTTGTCGAAATTTGTCAATTGATAAGCATATTTGCATTTATCGCTATTGGTAAACGTCAAAGCGGCTAACTCAATGTCGAAAAAATTCTGATTATATTTTAAAACAATAGAAGGATTTATTTTTGAATTTGGAGAAATCACCAATCCTTGATAATACGGAATTGGCTGATTTTGCCCGCTGATTTTGTCAATTAAAATATCCGGAATAACCGAAGATTCTCGAATTTTTTGTGGCAGAAAGTAATTAAATCCTTTTATTCCGCCCATAAAAATATAGTCCGATTTTAGATTTTGATAGAAAGCACCATCGGCAAATTCGTTATTTTGAAGCCCTTCATTTTTAGTGTAATTAATGAATTTAGAACCATCAATAACAAAATTTGACAAACCAAAATTCGTACTTATCCAAAGATTCGATTTTTTGTCAGAAACAATTCCGTGAATGGTATTATTAGGAAGCCCATCTTTTACGGTGAAGCTTTTAAAAGTTGCTTTTCCATCACTTTTTATGTCTTCCAATACATTCAATCCAAAACTAGTTCCTATCCAAAGTCTATTTTTCGCATCGGTTTGCAAACACAAAACATCATTATTAGAAAGACTTTTAGAATCGTTAACTATGTTTTTATACGTGTGAAAAACTTCAGTTTTCTTGTCAAAAAAATTCAATCCTCCTAATCGCGTGCCAATCCAAAGTTGGTTTTTATTCTTTGGAATTATAGAAAAAACAATATTGCTGCTCAATGATTTTTCTCCAGTATTGTCAGCAATATATTTCTTAAATTCGGTGACTTTAAGTTTATCGCCAGAGCGATCTATTTTGCAACGAATCATTCCATTTCCATTGGTTCCCAACCAAATAAATCCTTCGTCATCCTGATAAATAGCATAAGTCGACTTAAAATAATCGCATTTTTCATTGCCTAGAATCTCAGACCAATTGATAAGTTTCGATTTATTAAGGTCGAAAACCGTAATTCCGTCGCCATCAGTTCCAATAAAAATGAGGTTTTCTTGCCCTTTGCATAAGGAAAAAACCGAATTATTGATGATGCTATTTCCTTCATTAAAATTTTGATATTGCGAAGATTTCTCCGCATTTAGATAAAAATTAGAAGGAAAACGGAATAATCCTTTCCCTTTGGTACCTACCCAAAAAGAATTGTTCGCTACTTCTAAAAATGCTCTGACAATTCCTC
>CAILTC010000654.1 GCA_903837025.1 uncultured Bacteroidota bacterium
AAGGATCAAAATTTCGAATGCGGAATTGAATCTGTAGGAAACGCCCGTATTCCTTTCTCAGTAAAATATTTTCTAGTCGCTATTCTTTTTGTTTTATTTGATGTTGAGGTGATTTTTCTATACCCTTGGGCAATTAATTTCAAAGAATTGGGAATAGAAGGAATGGTAAAAATGGTGGTTTTCATGCTTTTGCTTTTGGTGGGTTTTTTCTACATCATCAAAAAGAAAGCTTTAGATTGGGAATAAATCAATTAAAAATTAAAAATGAGTGATTCAAATATAAAAATGGTTGCCCCTCCAGAAGGTGTTGTTGGTGAAGGTTTCTTCGCTACAAAACTAAATGATGTTGTGGGACTTGCCCGTGCTAATTCGCTTTGGCCTTTGCCTTTTGCAACTTCATGTTGTGGAATTGAATTTATGGCAACTATGGCTTCGCATTATGATTTGGCTAGATTCGGAATGGAAAGGGTGAGTTTTTCTCCTCGTCAAGCCGATATGCTTTTGGTTATGGGAACTATTTCTAAAAAAATGGGACCAATTTTACGCCAAGTTTACGAACAAATGGCAGAACCTCGTTGGGTAATTGCCGTTGGAGCTTGCGCTTCATCAGGTGGTGTTTTTGATACCTATTCAGTTTTACAAGGAATTGACAAAGTAATTCCTGTTGACGTTTATGTTCCTGGATGTCCTCCAAGACCAGAACAAATCGTTGACGGTGTGATGCAATTGCAAGAATTAGTGAAAAACGAATCGGTAAGAAGAAGAAGTTCTCCAGAATACCAAGAATTATTGGCATCTTATAATATCAAATAAGGAAATGACATTAGAAACAACACAAATTCAAGATCTATTAGCGGAAACATTTGGCGAAAGTGTTTTCAATTTCAATCAAGAAAAAGACATTTTTTCATTAGAAGTTGCGGCTGATAAAATCACTGCCGTTATTCTTTTCCTTAAAAACGACCCCACATTAAGCTTTCATTTCCTAACTGATTTATGCGGCGTTCATTATCCCGATAATGCTGTCGAAAGACAATTTGCCATCGTTTATCATTTGCACAATTGGTACGAAAACAAACGCATAAAAATAAAGACATTCATCAGCGGAGAAAATCCAGAAATAAAATCGATTTCGAATATTTTTCTTTGTTCCAATTGGATGGAAAGAGAAACGTATGATTTTTACGGAATCAATTTTATTGGTCATCCACAATTGAAACGTATCTTGAATATGGATGAAATGGAATCTTTCCCAATGCGTAAAGAATTTCCGTTAGAAGACGGAGGAAGAACAGACAAAGACGACCGTTTCTTTGGAAGAACATCACAAATAGCTAAAAAATAAATAATTCAACATTATAAATGTCAGAACTATTATTACCACCCGAGCATAGATATGCTAAAAGAATTAAAGAACAACTGAATGAAGACGGAAGCGAGCTTTCGATTCTGAATTTAGGCCCTACGCATCCTGCGACGCACGGTATTTTTCAAAATATCCTGTTGATGGATGGCGAGAAAATTCTTGAAGCGGAACCAACTATTGGTTACATTCACAGAGCTTTTGAGAAAATTGCCGAAAATCGTCCTTTTTACCAAATCACACCACTTACAG
>CAILTC010000655.1 GCA_903837025.1 uncultured Bacteroidota bacterium
AACTTCAACTTTTAGCTCATAGCTTGCGATAAATCCAATAGCTTTTTGTTCCAAATAAATTCCGGGACTATAATCATCTGACATTGGAATACGATCTACTTCAAACATAGGAAATAAGAGTAATAAATCAGCAAAATGATGCTTTCTGATTTTCTTTCCATCTATTAATATTTCTATTTGGTTTTTAGGGGAATTTAGTAATCCACTAATTTTTTTTCCAGGCAAATTTTCTAAAGAAGGTATTTTTGGCAATCGGAGATTGTAATAAAAAAATGGATTCAACAATGCCTCTTTTAATGAAAGTTTCATTTTTGCAGCTACTTTCAGACACTCAACTAAATCTTCCTCACTGCACTCGAACTTTTTGAGTGTCCAACTTTCTCCATGAAGATTAATTTTTAACGTTTGCATGGAGGAAAATTGTAAATGTTGGTTTTAGACTTAATAACGCCATAAAATTATTCTTTAATTCTTCATTAATACTATTGTTGGTTGTATTTATTTGTGGTTTACTCATTTTAAAGTATATGAAGATAGTAACTACAGATTACTAATGAGTAGCATTTTTCCAAACTTGACAAGTGGTTTCTTTTAGTTTAGATTTGTAGTATAGATTCTTTACTAAATGGAAAAAGCTAGGAAACGGTTTTAATATAATAGTAAGTTTAAACTTAATTTTCAACACTGTCATTTTATGACAAACAAGCTAAATATCTTTGAAAAACATATAAATATATGTCAAAAGTAAACGGGTTTAGTAATGAATTTATTATATGGATGATTTAAAAGTAATAAAAGAAACAAGGGAAATTCACCAGAATTTTAGCCTCATTGAATTGCGAATTAGTCTATTCATTAGTTTTATCTTTAAAGGTTTGTTTTCAAAGTCTGGAAACTTTTTATCTGTTTTGATTGTGCCTTTTGGTATAAATACGGTATTCTATTATTATACGGCTAATGTAATGCGTTTATTCAGTGGGATTTTGGTTTCCTTATTGTTTGCAGCAGTTGGGATGAAATATTTAATTAATAAAGATAAAATAGGGGAGTTATTTCAAGAAGAAAAATGGGTTTCAATGACACTGAGGCAAATGATTAAGTAAAAGCAAGACCAAAAAAACGCTTTACATAAATTATAAAAAAAATAACACATGAGAATTCACGACTTTTCTAAAGAAAAAACACCATCCAGAACTATGCTAGTCTATGCTCATTTGGGGTTGACTTATCATTTTACATTACCTATTGCAAAGATATATGAAGGGAATAATCGTCCTAGAGAAAAGTACAAAAGCTATTTCACCGAATATTATGGCTATGAAATCATAGGTGATATCAACGCAATGGTTTTTGATTCCTTTGCCGTGCTTTGGTATATTCTGAAAAACCCTGAACAATTTCAATATTACAAAAACACCATTGATGCTTTGGCGGAAAGTTTTGCTCCGATTTTAGGACTTTCAAAACAAGAGTCTGAAAAAGCAGTGGAAAAAATGATTTTAAACTTGGGATTTTCGAATGTATACTTAGAAGAAATTGTATTCGCTGCAAAAGGCTATTACGATATGCAAAAATTTACGAAGCCATTTAGCGGTTTAATGAAATTGTTTTTGTTCTGGCTAGCTTCTATGCAAATGGAGAAAAAAGAGGGGAATAGCCTGAAAGCATTCCATCATTTTCAAACGGTGTTTGGTAAAGAAATTAATTTAGATTTATACTCCCATTTTACCGACGAAGAAATGATTAATGCCTTCTTGAGCTGTTTTTCTATTGGTAATAATGACATAGCCTATTTCAATTTACAATTAGCCTTAAAATAACATACTATGCCATTTCATATCGCACTAATTACAGGAGTACTCATTGGAGGTTTTAATTACCTTTCCGTTCTTTTTCTAAAAAAGTTGAAAAATAACCCAGAACATGAAGAGCAATTATCTTTCCAATTGATGAAGTATGCCGGAATTCCTCCTTTGGGATTGGTCATTGTTCTTTTTCTTTTGGGATTGGGTTTTATTCTTGGATTAAAGGAATATTTAGAAATGGTTTTATCAAACAAATAAAAACAGACAAAATGCGATTAGTAAATCATCTGAATGAAGTTTTGGAAATCAAGGTTGACCAGTATACCTATGAAAATATAGAAAATCTATTTCCTGACAGTGATGCTCTTGACGCAACATTCAGTATAGAAAAAGGAGAAATTCGTTTTAAAAGAGAATTGAAATTCTTATTGATAGAAGAGTTAGAGTTACTGGACAAATGGTTTACTTTAGTGAGCACTTCTGCAAAACATAGAAAAAGCCTGAAATTTTTAGATGTAGATTTAGAATGTAAGAGGTACACGAGAGGCAACATTCTTTATATGAAAATTGTGTTTAGTGATTATTATGAAGAAAGTACAAGAGAGCCAATTTCTTGGGACTTCATTATCAATAAAAAGAATGTACATTTGATGAGCATGGAGATACAAAAAACATTGAAAGAGTTCCCATGTAGATGTGGGATGGAACACGATTGCTTTAAATTATTAGAGGAATAATTAACTTAAATTTTATTACTATGGAACGTCCACATAATTTATTTTATCTTTTTAACCAAAAGATAATTTGTTAGACAAATTAATATCACATTTTGATAATTCAAAGTGGCAAATTTCAAAATCAAAATCAGATTATTTCCATAAATATAAATGGCCAGATATTGTTCTTTCAAATAAAGAATATAAAAGGGAAGGATTGGAAGGAAGAGATATTGAATTAATGGGCAGTTATGGGCCTAATGATAGCAATTGGCTTAATGAAGGTCAAGTTACATTATATTATGAGAAAATCTATGAAGTGTCTGTTTCATTTGTTCAAGAAAAACTAAAGGTAAAACCAACTATTGATTTTAATGTTTGTGTTACAAAAACAATAGAGTCGCTCTCTACAATTGTTTTGATTCACGAGTTTGTACATTGGATAATGCATTGGATTGAAAGCCCTCAATTAAGCAATAATAAATTCATTTCAAGAAAATATTTACCTGTATTGTACAATGAGGATGATAATATTTATTTTCACGAAGCATTTGCTCAGCTGTTTACTCACTTTATAATTAAAAGCAATACGGG
Organism: uncultured Bacteroidota bacterium; assembly: GCA_903837025.1. Lineage (GTDB taxonomy): Bacteria > Bacteroidota > Bacteroidia > Flavobacteriales > Flavobacteriaceae > Flavobacterium. The sequence continues at coordinate 3,116 of CAILTC010000655.1, forward strand.
GCTTGAAGAGATATTTGATTGGTTAGTAGAAGGACAAACTGAACCATATAAAAAATACGAATCTTTAAATAAATTTGAAAATATTGAAAGTGCAATTTCATTATTGACATTTTTGAAAGAAATAGGTTCACAATCTTTTATTATTGCACTTGAATACTCTTTCTGGTCAGATTTTTCAGAATCAAAAAACAACTGTGATGGTTTGAATTCAAATACGGTTATAAAAAATATCGACACATTTATTTTAAACCATTATCCTAAAATAGCTGATATGAAAAGAGGAAAAATACGTGGACGTGATTTTGGTTTTTAATCATACAACAATCCAAAAACAATATTCTTTAATTCAAAAAAAAATCAATATAAAATGAAAGTAAAAAAATTCTTTTCACTCAATCAAATACAAGGTTTGAATAATGAAAACCTGTTTCATCGTAAAAAAGGTGAATATAGTACAAAATCAGGAGTTTATTTTTGGGGTTTTAAATTTAATGAAAATTCAATTTTACCATTAAAAACAGAAGATTTTGTAATTTATTATATTGGAAAATCAAATGGTAATATTTCGGAGCGAATTATGCAAGAAGTGACACAGTTAATTTTTGGTGGATTTGGTACTATTTTAGATGAGAAGTATTTGGAAATAAATTATAACCAAGCGAAAATTAAAAATGAGCAGGATAATCATTTCTCAAAAAATGTTATTTATAGATCAGAAGGTTTACACGTTTTAGAAAATTTTTTTAGTGACCCTAAAATTGTTCAAACAGTTAATTGGATGAGAAAAAATTTGATATTTACTTGGATTGAATGTGATAAAAGTGAGGTTGCAGCATTAGAAAAGGAAATGCATCATATTGTAAGAACAAATATTCTTGGAGTTGGAAATATGAAAAATTTAACACCAAAAAAAGATATTAAAGACGAAAATCATGACACTAAATATTTTAAAAAAGTTAATTGGGATGATAATGAAATTCTGAAGAATTGGTTAATTGAAGTTAATCAAAAAA
>CAILTC010000656.1 GCA_903837025.1 uncultured Bacteroidota bacterium
AAATCTTTTACCCTTCCACCCCTAACTAATACTATCGAGTGCTCTTGTAGATTGTGTCCTTCACCAGGGATGTAGGCATTTACTTCATTACCATTTGTCAAACGTACACGCGCTACTTTACGCATTGCAGAGTTTGGTTTTTTTGGTGTTGTAGTGTAAACACGCGTACAAACCCCTCTTCTTTGAGGACAAGAATCTAAAGCAACCGATTTACTCTTCTTAGTTATCTGAGTTCTTCCTGTTCTTACTAATTGTTGAATTGTTGGCATAATTAATACTAAAAATTTCTTATATATTAAATTTCCCGCTTTTTACGGGGTTGCAAATGTAGAAATTATTTTTCACTAAACAAATCATAATCAAATAATTTTAGCAAGAAGTAAATATTTGTTTCTTAACAAATACCTAATACCAATTAGAAAAACCAACCACCATTATAAAACAATACTTATAAGACTATTTCATCAAAAAATTATCGCTTTCAAATTTTATATAAGAAACACTATTTTTTTTCGTTACTTTTATTAAAATTTTAATTCTCTTGAAAAATTTCAGCTTTATTTTATTGCTTTTATCCTTTAGCTTAAGTGGAAATGCCCAAATTTTCCAATTACAAATAATCGGAAGTTCTACTTTCGAAAATAAAACTATAGATTCTTTAAATTATAATAAAATTCACAAAAACGCTAAATCTATAAGTGATGAGATTACAACCGTTTCCGAAAAACTATCCAAATTCGGATTTATTGAAAATCAAATAATCGAAAACAAAAAAACAAACGACTCCAGTTATATAGCAAAATTTAGAATCGGCGAAAGAATAAAATCCATACATATATATATAGGTACAAATACTACACTAAAAGACATAATAGCATTAGACAAAAAAAAGGATACAATAACAATGCCTTACGGAGAAATTGAATCGTTCTTAATTGAAACTTTACATAAATTAGAAAAAAAAGGATATGCATTGGCAAAACTGAAATTGATTAATATCCAGAAACAAAACCACTCACTGATTGCCGACTTGCAATTGGATCTTAATCAGGAAAGAAAACTTAATTCGATTGTGGTAAAATTTGCGAAAGACAACAAAAAAAACACTTTCCCCGAGGGACATTTGGCGCAAATAAATCGAAAATACCACAACAGCACATTCAACAAAAACATAGTAAGCCAAATTCACGATGATTTTGAAAAATTTGGATTCGTAACCCAAGTGAAATATCCCGAAATTTTATTTACCAAAGACACCACCAAAGTGTATGTATATCTTGAGAAAAAAAAAGCAAATACATTTGATGGCTTCATCGGATTTTCAAACAACAAAACCAACAAATTAATATTTAACGGTTACTTAGACTTAACATTAGTAAATACGTTAAAAGTTGGTGAACAATTTTCAATTTATTGGAAAAGCGATGGCGACAATCAAAAAACCTTCAAAGCAAGTATTGAACTCCCTTATTTATTTAAAACCCCAATAGGTCTAAAAGCTCAATTATACATTTTCAAAAAAGACAGCCTATTTCAAAACACAAAAACATCCGTAGATTTAGGGTATTTCATAAATTACAATACCCGAGTTTATTTAGGCTATCAATCAACCGAATCGAGCGATATTCAGAACACAAATAGTAGCACCTTAAGCAACTATAAAAACTCTTTTTTGACTACAAATTTTGAGTTTTCAAAACCGAACGAAATCAATTTAACCTTTCCAAAAAAGTCAACCCTTTCATTAACCGTAGGATTAGGAGAACGCAACACAAATGACGCTTTAGGAACGGCAGGTAAAAGCACTCAATTTTATGTGAATTTTCAAGCTATGAATAACTTTTATTTAAACCAGAAAAACTGTATTAACATCAATTATCAAAATTATTTCCTTCAGAGCAACACCTATATTATAAACGAACTATACCGTTTTGGAGGAATGAACTCCATTAGAGGATTTGCAGAAAATAGCTTACAAGCTAATTTACTTTCGACCTTTTTAACAGAATATAGATATACTGTCTCCCCTAATTTATACCTACACACCATTACAGATTACGGTTACTACCAAGACAAAACTAATGGAAACAAAGGAGACTTACTAAGTTTTGGATTTGGGATAGGATTACAAACCAAAACCGGACTACTAAAATTAGCCTTTGCAAATGGAACAACAAAGAACCAAACCGCCAAATTTTACAATACAATTGTTCATATAAGTTATAATATCAAATTTTAGGATACTAAAAAAGAAAACAATCCTAAAATTAAATCTCCACCCCTTCTCATTACTTGATTTAAATAAAAAAACTTTACTTGAGATATCAAAGGAAAATGTATTGAATCAAAACACATAGGCCTTTATATGCAACCAACAGAAACTTGGTCAAATACAGAAGAACCAGATTCCCAAACATCCATTTACAACCAGGAGGTGTTTATAAATTGAAAAATCCATTTGTTGGCGCAGTAAATTATACTTTCAAAGCCTTAAATAACTTAACAGAAATTCCAAGTCGATTGAATTACCCTGTAAATTTGGCACGATTAAACGGCAAAACTACAAGGAGGCCTCTACAAATATTGGCGGCGACTTGCTTACCACTAAATTAATTTGGGACAAAAACTAAACTTTTCATTCTATTTAAACCAAAAAACCATCCTTAGCGGGAGGGTTTTTGGTTAAAATAAAATAGATTA
>CAILTC010000657.1 GCA_903837025.1 uncultured Bacteroidota bacterium
AAAAGAAATCGAAAGCTTGAACAAAGTTTTAAAAGATTCTAAAAAACCAGTTACTGCAGTTCTTGGTGGATCTAAAGTTTCTTCGAAAATTACAGTTATCGAAAACATTTTAGATAAAGTTGATCACATGATTATTGGTGGTGGAATGACTTATACTTTCGTGAAAGCCTTAGGTGGAAAAGTAGGGAATTCTATTTGTGAAGATGACAAACAAGATTTAGCATTAGAAATATTAAGATTGGCAAAAGAAAAAGGGGTTCAAATACATATTCCTGTTGATGTAATTGCTGCCGATGATTATTCGAATACTGCCAATACTCAAATTGTTGATGTAAGAGAAATTCCTGACGGTTGGGAAGGATTAGATTGTGGACCAAAATCTTTGGAAAACTTCAAAAAAGTAATTTTAGAATCAAAAACAATACTTTGGAATGGTCCATTAGGAGTTTTCGAAATGGAAAGTTTCGCAAACGGAACCATTCAATTGGGTAACTTTATTGCCGAAGCAACTGCAAATGGTACTTTCTCTCTTGTAGGTGGTGGTGACTCTGTTGCAGCAGTGAAACAATTTGGTTTTGAAGACAAAGTAAGTTATGTATCTACAGGTGGTGGAGCAATGCTAGAAATGCTAGAAGGTAAAATTTTACCTGGAATTGCTGCTATTTTAGAATAAAAACTGCAATTTTAACAATATTTACTGAAATTTTCAGTTGTAAGTTAATATGTTTGTAAAAAAAGGCTATATAACCATTTGGAATATAGCCTATTGATTAAAAATTATGATTGCAAAAAAAACCGTTCTATCCCTTTTTCTGTTGGCATCCATTCATTTGTTTTCGCAGAAAGTTTCGTCTCAAGAAACCAATTTATCCTATTTAGATTCGATTAAGAAATCTTTCGTAAAGGACGAAATGGCTTCTTGCGTGGATAGTTTGTGGACTAAGGAATTGTCTAATATAGACTTATACAATGACTTAGAAAACGATATAAAAACAATCAATATCGACCAAAAAGTTGACTATGAATTGCCTACTGAATTATTGAAAGCAAGGCTAAAAGAAATGGATGCAAAATCGCCATTCAACATAGAATACAATGAAGGTCTTGAAAACATTATCAAGTCATTTCTAAAAAACAGGAAAAAATCCTTTGCCCGTTTATTAGCACTTTCCGATTTCTATTTCCCCATATTTGAAGAAGCTTTAGACAAACAAAATGTTCCTTTAGAGATCAAATATTTGGCGGTTATAGAATCAGCTTTAAACCCTAAAGCAGTTTCAAAAGTAGGCGCAACGGGTCTTTGGCAGTTCATGTACCAAACCGGAAAACAATATAATTTAAGTATTGATTCTTATGTGGATGAACGAAGTGATCCTTTAAAATCAACCGAAGCTGCAGCGACATATTTGAAAAAAATGTATGGCATTTTTGGCGATTGGGATTTGGTTTTAGCTTCGTACAATTCGGGACCAGGAAATGTTGCGAAAGCAATTCGTCGTTCAGATGGGCAGCAAAACTATTGGAATATTAGAAAAAATCTTCCAAAAGAAACGCAAGCGTATGTTCCCGCATTTTTAGCGACAATGTATATTTTTGAATACCATAATGAGCACGGAATTAGACCTGACAAATCAGTTGTAAATCATTTTTCGACGGATACGATAATTATTAAAAAACAAATGTCATTCAAACAAATTTCAGATTTGCTTGATATTCCCGTGACACAATTGCAATTGTTAAATCCTTCGTATAAACTCAATGTGGTTCCTTTTTATGAGAATCAGAGTCATTTTTTAAGATTACCAAAGGATAAAGTGGCGGTTTTTGCTTCAAACGAAAATCGAATTTATGCTTATGTTCAACGCGAAAGAGATCTTCGTGAAAAACCATTCCAGGTTATTAGAGCAATCGCTATAAATGACACAATTAATTTTACTACCCAAAGAATTACACTACCCAAAACTAAATATTACAAAGTAAGACGTGGAGATAATCTTACCGAAATCGCTGATAAAAATAATGTTACCGTCGCCGATTTAAAAAAATGGAATGGACTGAAAAAGAATACAGTTTCTTTTGGGAAAAGTCTAAAAATTCTAACCAATGAAAGCATTGTTAAGACCATCAGAAAAGAACCAAAAGCAACTAAAAAGGCTTTAGAAATTGTTTCAGAAAACCAAAAAGTGGCTTCTACAGAAACAAAAACAACAAAAAGTGATCTAGCAAAAAAAACTATTAAAACCGATACTTTGTCGGCTGATACCGCTTCTTTCTATGTAGTTCAAAAAGGCGATAATCTAGGAAATATTGCAAAAAAATATAATGTTACTGTCGAGGAAATTAAAACGTGGAATCACCTTTCGGATATTAACATTAAATTAGGAGCATCTCTGCAAGTAGCTAATAAAGAGGTAGAACCCAAAGAAGATAACACTCCGGCTCCGAAGTTAGAGAATATTGAATACGTGGTTTTGAAAGGAGATAATCTAGGTAAAATTGCTAAAAAATTCGGAACTTCGTTGGAAAATTTGAAGCAATGGAATAATTTGAAAGACCAAAATATTGCATTGGGAGTTAGCTTAATTGTTGCCAAAAATGAAGTTGCAATAGTAAATAAAGCTACGGCAAATACGTTCAAGAAAAACGATAATTTAGCTTCAACGTCCAAAAAGAATACTTCGAGTTATTATGTTAAAAAAGGGGATTCATTGTTTAGTATCGCCAAAAAATATCCGGGAGTAAGTATTTCGGACATTAAAAAATGGAACGATATTAGTGGAGAAGAATTGAAACCCGGAATGAAGTTAAAAATAAACGGATAATACAATAATCTTCTATAAATTTGGGTTTTATTTTATACTTGAGTTATAATGAATAAAATCCATTTTTTATTTCTTTTTGTCACCCTTAGCTTTTTTTCTTGTACTAAGAAAAATGACAATGTACCCAGAAAAGCGACAGGTAAAATCAATACTATTTCGGTTATTATTGACGATCAGTTATGGGATGGCGAGATTGGCGATAGCATTCGAAATAAGTTTGCATCACCCGTTGTAGGATTACCACAAGAAGAACCACTTCTCACCATCAATCAATACCCAACCAAACTTTTGGAAGGATTTATGACCGATAGTCGGACTATCATAGTCGTAAAAAAAGAGGAAGACAACCTATTTGAGATTGTAAAAAATCAATACGCTTCGCCTCAAAATGTTTTTCATATATCCGGAAATACAAGCGCCGATATTATAAATATCATTGAAAAAAACGCACCCAAAATAATTCAAATCATAAAGGATACGGAAATCGCCGAGGACCAAAGAATTAGTAGTCTTTCCTTACTGAACACCAAAATAATCACCAATAAATTCCATATTTCCTTAAAAGTACCTTCTAGTTATTCGTATGTGCTCGGGAAAAGGAATTTTATTTGGCTCAAAAAGGAAATTATCAGCGGTAATAGTAGCTTGATAATTTACCAAGTTCCAATAAATTCCATAAAAAAAGACGCTAATTTAATTCGCAATATTATCAGAATGCGCGATTCGATGGGTGGATTATACATTCGAGGTACGGAGCCTGATTCTCGAATGAGAACCGAAGAAGGGTATTCGCCTTATTTTTCGAAAATAAAATTGGATGCAAAAGAAACTTTTGAAACCAAAGGAACTTGGGAGTTGAAAAACGACTTTATGTCGGGACCATTTATCAATTATGCAATTGTAGATCTAAAGCACAATAGAATCTTAGTTTTAGAGGGGTTTTGCTATTCACCGTCAAGAGAGAAACGCGATCTCATGTTTGAATTAGAATCGATTATAAAATCAATAAGTATCTTAAAATAATATGGAAATACAATGGAAAATAAGGTCTTTTGAAGACTTATCAACGAACCAATTATACGCTATTTTAAAATTAAGAAGCGAAATTTTTGTGGTCGAACAAAATTGTGTTTACCTTGATATTGATGGAAAAGACAAACTGGCTTTGCATCTTTTTGGCGAGTTCGAAGACAAAATAGTAGCCTATTCAAGGCTATTCAAAGCAGGAATTTCATTCGATAATGCCTCCATTGGCCGAGTGGTTGTCGATGCCAATTATCGCGACCGAAAATGGGGTCATGATTTAATGCGAGAAGCCATTTCGGGGATTAAGAGTAATTTTGGCGAAACTAAAATCACCATTGGCGCTCAATTGTACCTTAAAAAATTCTACGAAAGCCACGGATTTATTCAAATAAGCGAAATGTATTTAGAAGACGATATTCCGCATATTGATATGAAAAGAGAGTAATTCTCATTACATTTTCAGAATCGTTTTATACTCCGAACCTGAATTCAAAATTTCAACTGCTTTCTTGATTTCGGAATTGTTTTTTAGGTAATATTGATACAATCCTTCTTGATATTGGTAGCGTTTTATGATTTCGTCAACGATTAAGTTTTTGATTTCAGCTTTATTTTTATCCAATAAGTTATCCTCACTTTTTTGAAGTGCAGTCAATAATTGTTGGTATTCTACTTGAATACTTTCGTCAATTTTTTCTTTTTTGGCTACAGCCAAAGTATTTTTCAAAGCCAATTCAGTTTCGGTGTCAAAAGAGAATTTCTGTGTTTTTAAAAACTGTTTAAAATCTAAAAAATCAGCATCAGTAAACGTTGGAATTGTAGTGCCTAAATTCGGATTTTTATAATAATAAGCCGTTGCATAATTAAAAATTCCATCGTTTTTTTCTAAAGCATCCGTGATCGGGCTTGACTTGGTTTGTTCTAGTTCAATGTCGGGTTGAATGCCACCACCATCATAAACGGTTCTTCCTTTTCGGGTTTTGAAAGCGTTATAATTTTTCGCTTCGTTTCTCGTGGCAACACCGTTTTTGTCTTTATGGGCATAATCCAAAGCCTGAATACATCTTCCCGAAGGTGTGTAATAACGCGAAATAGTGACTTTCAACTGCGTTCCATAGGTTAATTCTACCGGTCTTTGTACCAATCCTTTTCCAAAACTTCGACTTCCAATTACCACCGCTCTGTCTAAATCTTGCAAAGCTCCAGAAACAATTTCTGAGGCCGAAGCGCTTTTTCCATTTACAAGAATTACCAGCGGAATCTCTGTATCTATAGGTTCTCTCGTACTTTTATAAGTACTATTATGTTTCTCGATTTTCGATTTTGTTGTTACAATGGTTTCGTTTTTTGGAACAAATAAATTACAAATACTCACCGCTTCGTTCAATAGTCCACCCGGATTTCCTCTTAAATCTAGCACAATTCTCTCGGCTCCTTCTCTTTTTAATTGTTCCAAAGCTTCCTTGGTTTCTAGCGATGCTTTATTATTGAAATGAGCCAAAACAATATAGCCCGTTTTCGCATCTATTTTTCCGAAAAACGGTACCGATTTAATTTCGACTTCGTCAAGAACGATTTGAGCGGTGTTTGTTTTGCCTTGGCGAATGTATTTAATGTTAACCTTGGTGTTTTTGCTGCCTTTTAAGAGCTGTGAAGCATCGTCTTTGAAATCCGATAAAAGTACATCACCTATTTGAATTATTTCGTCTCCGGCTTTAAGACCGGCTTTGTCGGCTGGGAAATTTTTATACGCTTCGCGAATGATTAATTTATCGTCTTTTCGTGTAATCGAGGCACCAATTCCGGTGTATTCGCCGGTGTTGTTTATTTTGAATTTAACCACATCTTGTTCATTAAAATAAACCGTGTACGGATCAAGGCTGGCGAGCATTCCTTTGATGGCTTTATCCATTAATTCGCCAGGATTAGTTTCGTCAACATAGTTCCTATTTAGCTCCTTGAAAAGCGTGGTGAATATTTCTATTTGTTTTGCAATCTCAAAAAAATTGTCTTTGAAACTAACGCCTACAAACAAAAATGCCGAAGCGACTATGGGAATTATATATTTCTTTTTGAAAATGGATTTCATGATTTTGGATGGGCTTAATTACAGACTACTAAATTAATACTAATTCCCCAATAACAACATTTTGTGTGTAAAAACTGCTATTCTTGACTTTTCATTTGGAGAATAAATTTTTCAAACAATTGAATCGTTTTGGTATTGATTTCTTCGTAAGACAAACGGTCTTTGGTTTGATAAAAAAACATCATGGCATACGGTTTGTCGAGATTGTCGATGAGCAAATGTTTATTTAATCGATAAGTTTCGCGAAGAACGCGCTTAAAATAATTACGATCTACAGCGTGTTTAAAGTTCTTTTTGGAAACAGAAACACCCATTTTTAGTTTTTGTCCAGAACCTTCAGGA
>CAILTC010000658.1 GCA_903837025.1 uncultured Bacteroidota bacterium
ATTTGAGGCAAGGCTTTTTCTACGGCAAGCGGTACAGTTTTGTCTTCCTGATTGATATTGGAAAGTAATTCCTGAACCGACATTGTCTCTAAATGTTCATATTTCGAGGATTGTTCAGTGGTTTTTGTAAAGGTCATTTTTTAAATAAATTTTTTTTGTTCTTCTTCAATGATTTTCTTCAAATCGTTTTCGTTGGGTAAGTTTATCAAATATTTAGATACAAAAACTTGTTGTGATAAATTGGCTGTGGCATATTTTACTAAATTTTCGTTTTTGCCTGCACACAAAATCAATCCAATGGGCGGATTGTCGTTTTCTTGTTTTTCATTTTCATTGTAATAATTCAAATAAACATTCATTTGACCCGAATCGGCGTGGGTAAATTCGCCTAATTTTAAATCAATGAGAATATTGCATTTCAAAATTCGATGGTAAAAAACTAAATCAATATGATAGTGGGTATTGTCGAAGGTAATTCGTTTTTGTCGTGCTTCAAAACAGAAACCTTTGCCCAATTCTATCAAAAAGGTTTGCAAATGACTGATAATAGCTTGTTCTAAATCACTTTCAGAATAGGCTGTTTCTTCTTTTAGTTCTAAAAACTCTAATATATAAGGATTTTTGAAAAAATCTTCGGCAAGAAGCGGTACTTGTTTTTTTTGATTTTCTATTACTTTTTCTTTGTCAAAACTCAAACCTGTACGTTCATACAACATACTGTTTATAGCTCGTTGCAATTCTCGAACCGACCAACTATTAGTAATACTTTGCCATTGATAAAAACTGCGTTTGGTTTCGCTGTCTTGTTTTATTAATTCTACGATATGGGTAAAACTCAAATGATTGATCATCTTTTCGATATCGGAAATAGATTTTCCACTTACGGACTGTAAAATTACAATTTTGTTATTTTCTACTTGATTTTGGGCAGCTATCAATTTTGCAGTCACTGCCTGCAAAATTGTATTTTGTTGAAAATCATTCACATACAATTCGACAGTCACTGACTGTTGAATTTGAGGATAACACAAATAAAAACTCCGATACATTCTTAAATTCACTTCCGAAAAACCTTTTAGATCTTTTTTGCCCAATAATTTGGATAATTTTTGAATTAAATTTTCGCCATAAACCGCTCTGTCTTTGCCTTTTTGCTCATATTCTACAATATAAAAACCAAAAAACCAGTTGCGCAAGGTCAGACCAATATTAACCTGCTTTTGGGCTTGTTGCCTAAAATAAGTTTGGGTTTCGCTTATTACGGTTACTAAATTTTGAATTTCTTGCATAATTACTTTTTGTCTAACACCTAACTTTTCAAACATCTAAAATACGATTTTAATACATGCTGAGACCGGCATTGTTTCTAAATGTTAGTATTTCGAGGATTGTTCGGTGGTTTTTGTAGGGCAACTTGCTAGTTGTCTGCGCTATTTTTTTTTTGCGTGAGGGATAGCAGTGGAAATCCTTTTTATTTTTCTTTAAAAATAAAAAGATTGTAGCGAATAGCCCGACCCTTGCGGTCACGCCCAAATTTATATAAAATAAGCCAAAACAATCCCAATTAATATCATTGAAACCTTGGCAATGTTGAATTTATGTCCTTCGCTACTTTCGAAAATAATGGTGGACGAAATATGAAATAATATCCCGATTACGACGGCTGTTATCTCGGTGTAATAATCGTTTAGAACGGGTAAAAAATCAGATACGATTGTTCCCAGCGGTGTCATAATTGCAAAAGTAATCATGAAGGCAAAAATGGCTTTTTTGCCCAAGCTCGAATTGATAAAAAAGGTGGTTAGAATGATGGCGATTGGCAAATGGTGAATGGCGATTCCCAAGGCTAAATTGGCATGATGACTCACTGGAAATCCTTCTAAAAATGCGTGAATACAAAGGCTGATGAATAGCAACCACGGTATTTGATTCATTTTTTCGTGACCATGTACATGACCATGTTCGGCACCTTTGGAGAAAAATTCCAGTATGATTTGGAATAAAATCCCCGCCATGATGAATAGTCCAATATTAGGATTTGAGCTCTTGTATACGTCCGGTAATAAGTGCATAACCGTCAACGAAAGCAAAAATGAACCACTAAAAGCCAACAATAATTTAAGGTTGGTTTTGCTTTTTGGTTTAAAAAATAAGGCGATGATGTACCCAATTAGTACGGAGAATAAGTGTAAAAGGTAATTCATTATTTAAAAATCATAATTAATCGTTCGATTTCAGTTTTATGGAATTTTTTCAATTTATAATCTCCAAAAATATCCAAGAGATAAATTCCGGCTTCTTCCATCATTGCTTCAAAATCTTGAAGAGTTAGTGCTTTTACTTTTTCGGTAAAATGGAATTTTTGACCTTGGTCTTCAAAATCAATTTCTTTATAAATATGTCCTTCGCTAAGATAACGCTTGATGTGAAAATCAATGTTTTCGACCGTTTTTACTTCTTCAGGAACAAGATTAGCAACGACTTGGTTCACGTTCATAAAGTCGATTACGGCAAAACCATATTCGGTCAAGCTTTCTTTCATGGCTCTTAAAGTGGTCAAATTGTCTTCGTCATTTTCGAAATAACCAAAACTGGTAAACAAATTGAAAATGGCATCAAATTTATCATCGAAAGTCTCCCGCATATCATGCACTTGAAATTTCAAAGTTTCATTTTGATTTTTATTGGCTTCAGCAATACTATTTTCGGATAAATCTGCCCCTACAACTTCGTAACCCAATTGGTTCAAATAAATGGAATGACGCCCTTTGCCACAAGCCAAATCCAGCACTTTGGCTTTCTCAGGAAGATTGAGGTAATGCGTAATATTGTCCATAAAAACTTGGGCTTCGCGGTAGTTTCTTTCTTTATAAAGAATGTGATAATATGGGGTGTCGAACCAAGAGGCGAACCAGTTTTCTGTTTTAGAATTGGTGATTTGGGAATCGGTATTTTGGACATGCGGGTATCCGCATACAGGATCCGCAATTCGGGAAAGACCTCGTTTTCAACTACGGCGTTTTTGATTACACTGCTCCCTATTTTATCTG
>CAILTC010000659.1 GCA_903837025.1 uncultured Bacteroidota bacterium
AGGCAAATCTCTTTGCGGATTTTTACATTCTTCTGCCGTTGTCGAGATGGAATCAAAACCAATAAAAGCAAAGAAAACAGAAGCTACACTTAACATTACACCGTGCACACCGTTCGGTGCAAATGGGGTCCAGTTTTCGGGTTTGATATAGAAAAAACCTCCTATAATAACCATGGCAATAACGGCTAGTTTAATAATCACCAAAATATTACTCGCATTCTTAGATTCTTTCATTCCAATATAAATCAAAGAAGTAATCGCCAAGGTAATTAAACCTGCAGGAAGATTAAAAATAATAGGAATTCCACCTATAATTGGAGCATCTTGAAAAGCATGCGCAAGTTGTTGTATTGGAGAAGAAATAGTCGCTAATGTTCCACTTTGTGTTGCCTCCTGTACCTGAAGATAGGCATCATGAGCAGAACCATAATCCACTGCTAACCACGAGGGCCAATGAATACCAAAGCCCGAAAGCATGGAGGTGAAATATTCCGACCATGAAATCGCTACAACCATATTAGATACAGCATATTCTAAGATTAAAGCCCAACCAATAATCCATGCAAAAATTTCTCCCAAAGAAACATAAGCATAGGTATAAGCACTCCCACTAATAGGAACAGTAGAAGCAAATTGTGCATAACAAAGAGCGGTAAACCCACAAGCAACTGCGGTAAAAATAAAAAGTAATACGACTGCGGGACCTCCATTAAAACTGGCTCTACCTATAGTACTAAAGATACCTGCTCCAATAATGGCTGCAATCCCAAAAAATGTTAAATCTTTTACAGTTAACACTTTAGCTAACGAATTATGTCCGTCGGCTTCGTTTTTTGCGACCTGTTTTAAAATGTCTTGAACAGACTTCTTTTTAAATAAACTTGAAAATGCCATATTGTAAATTTTATTATTAAACCAAATATATAAAACAATGTCAATTTATGTGGTTTTCCATAAATATTTTTATTTTAAACTTGTAAACTAAACCGAAAAAACAATCCCTTTATTTCAAACATTCTTTCAAAATTGTCACCGGATGCAAAGCTTTTCTATTAGTTCCATCAAAAATTTGATGGCGACAACTTGTTCCTGCAGCAGCGATTGCCGTTTCGGCATCGGTTGCCCGTACTTTTGGGAATAACGTATCTTCGCCCATTTGCATACTCACCTCATAATGCTCTTTTTCGTAACCAAAAGACCCCGCCATTCCGCAACAACCCGAATTGTAAATCGTAACAGAATTGTTTTTTGGTAAATTCAACATCGCAAATGTAGCTTCAACAGAACTCAACGATTTTTGATGACAATGGCCGTGAATTTTAATTAATTTTTCAACATCCGAGAATTGCTCCGAATAGATTTTTCCCGAAGTAATTTCTTTCTTAAAAAATTCTTCAATGGTAAGCACGTTTTTGGCTAATTTTCGAGCATTTTCTTTATCATCTGCCAATCGTAAATATTCATCTCTAAAGGTCAAAATTGCCGAAGGTTCAATCCCTATTAACGGACAATCATCCGTTATATAATCCGAAAAAATACCAACATTTATATTTGCAATGGCTTTGGCTTCTTCCAGAAAACCTTTAGAAATAAAGGCTCGACCGCTTTCTTCATGCTCAACTATTAGGACTTCATATCCTAATTTTGTCAATAATTCAAAGGCGTCAATTCCTACTGAAACATCATAATAATTCGTAAATTCATCGCAAAAAAGATAGACTTTTCCATTGATATTGTCATTGCTATTGCCCTTGCCCTTGCTATTATTTTCGTACCATTTTCTAAAAGTGATTTTCGATAATAAAGGAACTTCCCGTTTGGGTGCAATTCCCATAGCGTTTTTCACAAGAGATAAATTAACCATAAAATTGGTCATTCTTGGAAAAAGGCTTCCTAAACCATTGATTTTCGCATTGAAGGCAAATATTTTATTTCGAATAGAAAAGCCATTTGCTTTTTGATATTGGTACAAAAACTCCGATTTAAGAGCCGCAACATCAACATTACTCGGACATTCGCTTGCGCAGGCCTTACAACTCACACACAATTCAAAAACTTGATATAATTCCGCATGATCGAATTTATTGTCTTTTTCAGAATGGGTCAAATATTCTCGTAGTGCATTGGCTCTAGCCCGAGTCGTATCTTTTTCGTTTCTGGTGGCGCGATAACTCGGGCATAAAGTACCACCTGCCGAAGGTAATTTTCTGCAATCGCCCGAACCATTGCATTTTTCGGCCAAGCGCAAAACGCCCATGCTATCCGAAAAATCCTGAATCGTCTGAATATCAGGTTCCACCCGACCCGCTTCTACCCGAAGATTTTCGTCCATTTTTGAGGTATTGACGATTTTACCAATATTCAAAATAGCATTGGGATCAAAAGCCGATTTGATTCGTTGCAGCAATTCGTAATTTTTATCGCCAATCATAAAAGGCAAAAACTCACCCCGAACGATTCCGTCACCGTGTTCCCCGCTCAAGGAGCCCCGATATTTTTTTACCAAATGCGCCACTTCGGTTGCGATGGTTCTAAAAAGAACGAGATCTTCTTTTTTCTTCAAATTCAAAACCGGACGCAAATGTATTTCGCCAGCCCCTGCATGCGCATAATAAATTGCATCTTGACCGTATTTTTTCATCATAGCGGCAAATTCGGCAATATAATTGGGTAAATCACTCAATTCTACTGCGGTATCTTCAATAGAATCGGCTGCTTTATCATCGCCAACGATACTTCCTAAAAGACCTAATCCTGCTTTTCGGAGTTCGATAATTTTATCAATATCATCGCCGTATAATTTTATTACCGCATAACCAAAATTGTTCTTTTGTAAATCATCGACCAAAGCATTCGCTTGATTTTCGGCATCTTCCATCGAAACAGAAGCCACTTCAAACATCATAATAGCTTTAGGATTTCCTACTATAAAATGGCTGTTTTTGGCTTGTTCTCGGTTGGTTTTGGTACAATCCAAAATCGTGTCGTCCATCATTTCACAAGTGTACAAACGATGCTTCATGGCAACCATAACAGCTTCTAAACTTTCTTGAATAGTCTCAAAATGCGCCACAACCATAATATTATTTGCAGGCTGAACATCATCTACTTTCAAGGTTATTTCGGTGGTAAAAGCCAATGTTCCTTCGCTTCCGCAAAGTAATTTTCCAAGATTTATGGTTGGTTCTGTTCCGGAAAATAAGTCCGATTTTAATAATAAATCAACCGCATAACCAGTATTTCGTCTGTGAATTTCAGGCTTTGGAAACTGGGCAACAATTTCTTTTTGGGCTTCTGTATTCGAAAGTTCCTCATAAATTGTTTTATAAATAGTGTTTTCAAGCGAATTCCCTTTTGTCTTTTCGATAAAATGGGCCGAAGAAATTTCGTTGAAAACTGCCGAAGAACCATCACTCAAAAGGGCTTTTATTTCGACTATTTTATCACGGGTAACTCCGTATCGAATAGATGTGGTTCCCGATGAATTGTTCCCGACCATTCCGCCAATCATACATCGATTGGAAGTAGAAGTATTAGGTCCAAAAAATAAGCCGTGCGGTTTTAAATATAAATTCAGTTCATCGCGAATAACTCCGGGTTGAACAGTAACTGTTTTTTTAGCAGCATCGAAAGAAATAATCTTAGTGAAATGTTTCGAAACATCAACGATAATACCACTTCCTACGGTTTGTCCAGCCAATGAAGTTCCGGCAGTTCTTGGCGTAAGCGAAATTTTATTTTGGTTTGCAAATTCAATTAATTGGATAATATCCTCGTTATTTTTGGGAAAAGCAACCGCAATTGGCCTAATTTTATAAGCTGAAGCATCTGTAGAATAAATTGTTTTATGGAGTTCATCAAATAAAAGTTCACCTTCTAGTGATTGGGATAATTGCTGTAATTGAAGTGAGGTCAACATGAATTGTATAATAATGTTAGTTGCAAAAATCGTTTTTGCTTAGACAAAATAAATGTAATACATTTTGATACTAAGAAACAAGTTCCTGTTCAAAGAAATTAAATTCGGAAAATAATCCTTCAAAAAACGTTTCTCAATAAATGAAACAGGTTTAATATATTTGCGTCATAAAAGATTGATTTTCTAACGGTATTCCAATAAACAGCTTTCGCAAAATGAATGCAAATATAGCTTCACTCTATAAAATTGCACAAAAATCATCCCGGATTATTGTGGGTTTAATGTCTGGCACATCAATGGATGGACTTGATGTGGCCTTATGTAAAATATCGGATTCGGGCGAAAATACTAAAGTTGAATTGCTGCAATTTGATACTTTGGTTTTTTCTAATGAGGTAAAAACCGAAATTCAGAAAGTTTTTGCCAAGCCAAATATCGATTTCCAAACCCTTGTTTTATTAAATGAATGGATTGGCAATTTACATGCCGACATGGTTTTAGAATGCCTGAAAAAATGGAATATTTCAACCGATCAAGTTGATTTAGTAGCCTCGCATGGCCAAACTGTTTTTCATGCGCCAAAAATTTCACACCAGCTAGAAAAGTATCCAAATGGCACTTTGCAAATTGGTGATGGTGATCATATTGCTGTAAAAACAGGAATTATCACCCTTTCCGATTTTAGACAAAAACACCTTGCAGCTGGTGGCGAAGGAGCGCCATTAGCGGTGTATGGTGATTATTTAATTTTTGGAAAGAAAGGCGAAAACCGAATTATGCTCAATATTGGAGGTATTTCAAATTTTACCTATTTACCCGAAAACGGCAATCCCGAAGAAGTTTTCGTAACCGATACAGGCGCTGGAAACACTTTAATCGATGCTTTTATCAGACTTCATTTTCCCTATAAAAGTTATGACAAAGATGCCGAAATCGCAAAACAAGGAACGGTAAATCAATCCCTTTTAAAGGCGCTAAAAACGAATAAATTCTTCAAAGATCCGTATCCAAAAACTACGGGGCCCGAACTTTTTAATATTGAATACGTTCGGAAAGCGCAAAAAGAAAGTGATACAGAAACAATTTCTGTTCCTGATTTATTGGCTACATTAACCCGTTTTAGTGCTGAAACTATAGCCGACGCTATTCTATATACCATAAATACCACCCAATACGACAGAAATACTTTCACTGTTTATTTGTCAGGTGGTGGTACGCACAATCCATTATTAATAAGTTGGCTAAAAGAATTATTAGCTTGTAATTTCTTAACTACTGATGCAATAGGAATTTCTGGCGATGCCAAAGAAGCGGTATTATTTGCTGTTTTGGCCAATGAAACTGTTGCTGGCGGAAAAACAAATTTTGGTTCCCACCAAGGAATTCCATCGGTTTCTTTGGGAAAAATTTCATTTCCAAGCTAAATTAAAGGCTAAGAATTTTGTTTAAAAAGTGACAATGAAACATTTGGCAAAGAAATTGATCTAATAAATAAAGTAGCATTTTATTGGATAAACTTCCCTAAAAAACTACTTTTGAATGCTTATTTAATTACCCATAAAAATGATTAAAACTAAGACATTATTGTCGCTGATTCCCCTTTTCATACTTACGTTTTTGAACTTAAATGCTCAGGAAAAAGCAACAAACCCTAAAAATGAATTTAGGGCGGTTTGGATTGCTACTGTAGCCAATATAGATTGGCCAAAGAGCAATATTGATGCTGTCGAAAAAGAAAAAGCAGATTATATTGAAATTTTAGACACCTACAAAAAACTGAATTACAATGCTGTAATTGTCCAAATTCGCAGTGTTGGCGATGCGTTTTATCCTACTGAATTAGCGCCTTGGTCCCGCTACTTAACCGGAAAAGAAGGAAAAGCTCCAAATCCTTATTTCGACCCACTTGAATGGATGATTACCGAGGCGCATGCTCGTGGATTCGAATTTCATGCTTGGCTAAATCCTTATCGCGCCACAATGGACTTAAAAACAGAAATACTTAGTCCAAAACATGATTTCTACAAGCATCCGGATTGGATGATAAAATACGGAGGGAAATACTATTACAACCCAGCATTACCAGAAGTTCAAAATTATTTAGTTGCTGTGGTAGATGAAGTTGTTCGAAATTATGACATTGATGCCATCCATTTTGATGATTATTTTTATCCCTACAGAGTCGCCGGAGAAGTATTTAATGATGCCGCCTCTTATGCAAAATATGGCAATGGATTAAACTTAGAAGATTGGAGACGATCCAATGTAAATAATCTGGTAAAATGTGTTTCTTATTCTATAAAAAACAGCAAACCTTGGGTGCAATTTGGCATTAGCCCGTTTGGCGTTTGGCGCAATAAATCAGTCGATCCTAAAGGTTCTGACACAACAGCCGGGCAAACGAATTATGATGATTTATATGCAGATCCATTGGCTTGGATGGAAAATAGTTGGGTAGATTATATTGTTCCGCAATTGTATTGGAGTTTGGATCATCCAAAAGCTTCGTACTCAAAACTGCTGAAATGGTGGTCTGAAAATTCAAAAAATACCGCGGTTTACATCGGAAATGGAACCTATAAAATAAATAGTGATTCGGATAAAAAATGGAACAATCCCTATGAAATTCCCAATCAAATTAACATCTCCAGAACGTATAAAAATGTTGGTGGAAATGTGTTTTTTAGTGCCAAATCTTTCGTGAATAAAAACAGGAATGTTGCTCAATTACTATTGGCAAATCAATACAAATATCCTGCACTTCCTTTCGTAGTTCCTAATTCAAAAAAGACTTTATTCTATTGTCCAGAAATAAATAACATCTCAAAAGACACAATCAATTTGAGTTTTACTATCAAAAATCCAACAGATTGCAAAGTGCGTTATGTTATGGTTTATCGAGCCAAAAAGAACTTTGATAATGATGTAAATAATCCAAGTCAGATTATTCAAAAAATAAACGTAGCCCAAAAATGCGAAACGATCACTGTAAATATGTCCGAGAAAACAACAGACGAAAATAACAGTTGTGCGATTACTTTTGTTGATTATTTTGGTAACGAAAGCGAACCCACAACGGTGAATTTGTCAACAAAAACCAAGGTAAATTAAATGGAAAATAATACGAAACCTTGGTATTGGATACCTATATTAAACTTCGCTTCTGGTTTGCCTTATGCAATAATTATTTCGGTTTCTGTGATTATGTACAAAAGCCTTGGAATCAGCAATGAAGACATCGGAATTTATACTAGCTTATTGTATTTACCTTGGGTAATAAAACCTTTATGGAGTCCGTTTATCGACTTATATTCCACCAAAAGAAAGTGGTTTTTAGCCATGCAATTGTTAATTTCGATTGCCTTTATAATCGTTGGATTAACTATTCCGATGAGCAATTTTTTCGTTCTGAGTTTAGCCGTTTTTTGGATAGCTGCTTTTGCTTCAGCCTCGAATGATGTGGCAAGCGATGGCTTTTATATGTTGGCTTTGGCCAAAGAACAACAGTCTTTTTTCTTAGGAATAAGAAGTACATTTTACCGCCTTTCTTTGCTTACAGCGAATGGATTAATTGTAATTATTGCAGGTTTCCTAGAACAAAAATACGG
>CAILTC010000660.1 GCA_903837025.1 uncultured Bacteroidota bacterium
ATTACTTAAAATTTATCTTTTTAGCGAAAAGTGACCTTTTGCTTCTCTACCATCTTCTAGTTTTAAAGTAAACCAATAATCATCTGATGGCATAGGTGCGCCGTTGTATGTGCCATCCCAACCTTGATTTGAATTTGGAACCCATTGTTTGATGAGTTTTCCATAACGATCAAAAATGTAGATTATCGATTTCGAATTGAAAGTGGCGGTAACTCCTTTTATACTCCAATAATCATTATATCCGTCATTGTTTGGTGTGAAGAATTTAGGCGCGCCTATAACTGCAATCGTTTGGCTGACAACTCCACAACCATTTTTATCATTGACATAAACATCGTGAATTCCTGCGGGCACGTTATTAAAGAAGTTAGAGTCTTGCCAAAATCCACTTGGTTCATCTAAACTATATTCATATTTTCCAGGACCTGTTACATTTACGGTAATTGTATTTATATCTGTCAAATCTATAATTTCAATGGTATCAATTGCGGCCTTATTTGAAGCAGTAACTTTTAGAGTTCTAATTTTACTGCAACCAAAGTTATTGGTGACTTGAACTGTGTAGGTCCCTTCTTCATTCACGGGTAGAGTTGAAGCTGTTTTGTCAATTAATACACTTCCATTTTTTGACCAGATATACGTATAATTACTTATTGGTGATCCGTCTTGTATTCCTGCATCAAGTGTAACGAAAAAGGTTGGGAGATTAGAACAAATTAACTCATTTTCTCCGCCATTGGTATTCAAATTGATTTTAGGAGTTGGATTCACCACAAAATTTAATGGTGTAGTTGCTGTACAATTTTGATTTGCTGGATTTATTACAGTAACAATAACATTTTGCGTTCCTGTTACAAAAGGATTAGGCAAAGTCGAAAGTATAGTTCCATCTTGTAAAGTGTAAGTCACCTTCATGTTTTTTTGTGTACCAAGAATTGTAGCTTCGAAAGTTGAGGTGTCGAATCCAAATTTTCCGTCTTGAGTCAAAGGATCAGTTTCGTCATCACAAGTCGTTGTTAAATTTGGAGATACTGCAAAAGCTTGAGGTAAAACATCTACAATAAATTGAATAGTTGTCTCGTCAAAACATTTCTGCACGGTATTGTTGGTTACAACGGCTTTTATAATTTGAGATTTTGTTACAAAAGTATTCGGAAATGGACTTGGTAAAGGATTATTGTTTTGGTCAAAATAAGTAACTGTAACATCAGAAAACATTTGTCCATTTAATAGTTTTAATTCAAGTGAACTAGTGTCAAAAGTGACTATTCCGTATTGATTATCATCACATTGTCTTGGGATTATCACAGGGTTTGCAATTGGTAAAGCTTCTACTTTTAAAGTGATATAAGGACCAAGACCAACGCAAGCATTATCTAAACTGCTTTCTATTCGAACCCAAATATTTTGAGCGTTGGGGTATCCAATATTTCTATAATTTGAAATATTGGTAATAGGGTTGAGCTGAGATAAGGCATCAGCTTTGTTTCTGTAATAATTAATTGTGTAGGACTGGTTTGAAGGTAATTGGTTAATTATTGTTGCTTTTGTCGATAAAAAATCAAAAGTTGCAATTCCGTCTCTATCATTGTTTACAGCGTCTAAATAATCATCGCAAACAGTAAAGTCCGGAATTTTATAAGTTGAAAGTAGATTAGTTGCCGGAACTTTTAATGTTATTTTGGCGGTACTGTAACAACTTGTTATTTTATTAGCCACTCTCGCCCAAACTTCCATTGTTGATGGTGTTGTGTTTTCAAAAGCTAAATCATTTGAAATCAAATCGGTTGAAAGGCCACTATCTGCTCCTGTTTGAGATGTGTAATAGGTGAAATTTTCATTGGTGAAATTTGTCGAAATTAAATTATTGTTTACTGTCAAGTTAAAAAGAGTCTTCCCGTCAGGATTAGAGTCAGTGTCACATTGAGTAATGGTAATATCATTGACAATTGGTAAAGGATTGACAACAATTTTTATTTCAGTTCTTGGTCCTTCGCATCCAGAAGCTATTATGGTTTGACTTACAAAGTACGATGTCGTACCAATAATTGCTGTAGATGGAGTTGGATTTATAGAACTTGCCGTTCCGTCAATCGCTGAGGTATACCAATTTAAAGCACAATTTGCTGATGGATTTACATTTAGAGGTGTTGCAGTTGTATTTATACAATAAGAAACATCGCTAACTATTGGAGCTAGCGGCAATGGATTAACAGTCACTTTTATTTCAGCTCTAGTACCTTGACAGCCAGAAGCGGTAGTTTGACTTACAAAGTAGGAAGTAGTGCCAGTAAATGCAGTTGAAGGAATTGGAGCTGTAGAACTTGATATTCCACCAATAGCTCCTGTGTACCAATTTAATGTGCAATTTGCTGATGGATTTACATTTAAAGGTGTTGCAGCAGTGTTTAGACAATAATAAACATCACTAACTAATGGGGCTAGCGGCAATGGATTAACGGTCACTTTTATTTCGGATCGAGGTCCTTCGCAGCCAGTAGCTGTTATCGTTTGGCTTACAAAGTAAGATGTGATACCCGCAGTTGTTGTAATGGGAGTTGGTGATGTATGATTTGAGGTTCCGCCTGTAGCTGCCGTGTACCAATTTAGTGTGCAATTGGCAGATGCAGTTGCGGCTAAAAGGAGGGCAGCCTCATTCTGACAATAAGAAATGTCATTTGCTGTAGGTGCTACAGGCAATGAATTTACAATTACTTTAATTGGGGTTCTTGGTGAACATCCATTATCAATATAAAAATTTGTGGTCGTATAGAGGGGGGGAGTTGTAAAACTGTTATCAGTTCCTAAAGAATCTCCTCCGGTTAGTTTGTCATACCAATTTATTGTTCCAGTTGTAGAACTTGCTTGAAGTGTAGTAGTTGATGATGCGCAAATAGGACTTGGTGTTGTCAATGTAATTATAGCCATTGTCATTGTAGTACTCGTTGAAATATTTAGAATAGGATCTCCTGGCATTCCTCCATATTCAACAATATAGCCTTTGGCTTGATAATAACCACCTGGGTCGCCAGCTTCTTGTAAATTATTCCATGAACCTGGTATCGCACCAGGCGTGCCAAGCGCTACTATATGTGCATAGAATTCAGTATTAGGATTATTAGGTTCGCCACTATTCCAATTGGCATAAGTTGGTGTCGTACCATTTGATCCGCCATTCCAGAAAACTGTTCCAGTTCCTCCATTAACAAGACCTTCAGGGCCAGTTACCCATTTCCATACGTTTGGGGTTGATATATCAGTTCCTCCAATCCAACCTGCTCCGGGCGCTTGCGCTCCTGCTAACTGTGCTTCGGCTGCCGATGTTAAGGTAGCTAAATAACCTTGTAAGCCGTAATAAGTTCTCGCTGCGGCTGCTGCTTTTGCTGCTGTCCAAGTGATACCGAATTTTGGAACATATTCGTAAAAATGTTTGTTACTTGGCAAATAACTGAGTTGCCCTGTACCTAAGCTTATAGAAAATTTTCGAGTTCCTGAAGGAGAAGTTGAGCTATTGCTATACATAACATTTTTAATTGCAGTTTCAAAAGTTGCATAGGGAAGATTGCCGGATGTACTGTATAAATTTAGTTTTCCTTCTGACGGAATCCAAGTTGCGCCAATACCTGGGTTAGTCCCGCTAAGACTTAATAAATCTTGACCTGAAACATAACCCGAAGAAATTTGAATGTTGGCTGTGTTTGTGGTTGGTTCAAGAGGATCGGAAGTAATACTTACTGATTCTACAATAGGTAAAGAAGTTCCTGGACAATAAGCCTGATTACCGGTTGCTGTGATTACCGGAGGAGCTATAGATGCAACTTTGGCATTGCAGTTTTTAGAATAACTGGCGGTAGCGTCTTTATCGGAAGGATCCCAAGAATTTGAAAAGGCTTCATTATCTACTTGAATACAGCTTAGATTTGGATTATTGAATGCATTTAAAGCAAACAAATCTTTATTATTACCGTTTTTTAAATTTAGACTTGTTAGTTTATTCCAACTACAATATAGTTGACTCATAAGGGTGTTTTTGCTAATATCTAAACTTGTTAATTCATTTTGAAAACAAGACAAGTAAGTCAGACTTGTGTTTTTTGAAAGATCCAAACTCGTTAAGTTGTTGCCCCAACAATTTAAAAGTTTTAATGCTGTATTTTTAGTTACATTTAAACTCGTTAGTATATTGCGAGAACATTCTAAATCAGTTAAATTTATAAAATCCGGTATTCCTGTTAAATTAGTTATATTAGCAGCAGCAACACCTAAACTAGTTAATCCACTTACATTTGCCGTAAGTACTCTTCCGTCTGGTGTTCCACTATCAATTCCTAAACTAATCAAAGCTTGCTCAAAATTCGCATCTGGAATTAAAGTATATTGAGCCTGTCCAAAAAAATTAGAGAATAGTAAAATAAGAAAAATTAGTTTTTTCATGGCAAATCAATTTGCAAAAATAATTAGATCAATTAGTCAATAAAGCTACAAATTCCATTTCATTTTTTTAAATAAATCCCAAACGACAATTCCTGCACTTACCGAAATGTTCAATGAATGCTTGGTTCCCAACTGCGGAATTTCAATGCAGCCATCACATACAGCAACAGCTTCTTGCGAAACGCCATGTACTTCGTTCCCGAAAACTAAGGCGTATTTTTTGTCTTTTTCAATCGTAAAGTCTTGAAGAAAAACGGCGCTTTCTACTTGTTCGATAGCAAGAACGGTTACCTTTTCTTTTTTTAGGTTTTCGATAACTTCTAAAACATCAGAATTATGTTCCCAAGTCACGGTTTCGGTAGCGCCAAGAGCGGTCTTATTAATTTCTTTGTTGGGGGGAGTTGCAGTTATACCACACAAATATATTTTTTCAATCAAAAAAGCATCGGCAGTTCTAAAAACGGAACCAATATTATGGAGACTTCTAATGTCGTCTAAAACAATAATAATTGGCATTTTATCAGCTTCTTTAAAAGCTTCAACAGATTTTCTATCGAGTTCGCGGTTCTCTAGCTTTCGCATAGTATTGGTTATAAATTATAAAAAAGGCTTCCTGTTTTTAGGAAGCCTTAGATTATTTCTAAAAAGTAATCTTAGATTTTTGTAGCAGGAGCTACTGGAGTAGCATCTGGCAAAACAGTACCTTTTATAGTAAGTACTTTTGACGGCATTCCTTCCGCATTTGAAGAAACAGTAACCGTTTTAGTAAAAGGACCAACTCTATCTGTGGCGTATCTTACACCAATAACTCCTCTTGCGCCTGGTGCAATTGGTTCTTTAGGAGTTGTAGGAACTGTACAACCACAAGATCCTTGAGTATTTGTGATTATTAATGCTTTGTTACCATTGTTTGTAAATTCAAATTTACGGTTTGGTTCAGCATTGTGTGCAATTGTTCCGTAGTCTATTGTTTCTGAATCAAAAACCATTCCAGCTCCTTCTACTTTAGGTAATGCAGCTACTTTTGAAGTCGCTTTTTTTGTAGATTTTGTGATTTTTGCAGTTTCTTGTGCATTTGAAAATGCAAATGCTAAAAGAGCAATTGAGAGTGTAACTATTTTTTTCATGTTTGTTTTTTTATGTTTGTTGAACAAATTTATGCAAAAAATTAAAAATCCATGCTAAATTTCTCTTAAATATATTTTAAATTTATGGAGTGATAATTATTCACCATAAAATATATAAATTCGCTCTCTAATAAATTATTAAATAATAAGTTTTGTCATCTAAAGAAAAAATAGTCAAGGAAACGCCTTTAATGAAGCAATATAACGAAATCAAAAGGAAATATCCGGATGCTTGTTTGTTATTTAGAGTTGGTGATTTTTATGAAACATTTGGCGAAGATGCCGTTCGGGCTTCTAAAATCCTTGGAATTACATTGACCAAAAGAGGTGCTGGTTCTGCAACAGAAACTGCTTTAGCTGGCTTTCCGCATCATTCCATTAATACTTATTTGCCTAAATTAGTCAAAGCAGGACTTCGTGTAGCAATTTGCGACCAACTCGAAGACCCGAAAATGACCAAAACCATCGTAAAACGGGGTGTTACAGAACTGGTAACTCCTGGAGTTTCTATGAATGATGAGGTTTTACAATCGAAAACAAATAACTTTTTGGCAGCAGTTTATTTTGCCAATAAATCAATCGGGATTTCCTTCTTGGATATTTCAACAGGCGAATTTCTTACTTCTCAAGGAAATGCGGAATATATAGATAAGTTACTTCAGAATTTTAATCCAAGTGAAGTGCTGATTCCTAAAAATAATAAAAATGATTTCCGAGAAACCTTCGGTGATGATTATCACAATTTTTATCTCGAAGATTGGATTTATAAAGAAGATTATGCCTTCGAAACCCTGACGAAACATTTTCAAACTTCGTCTCTCAAAGGTTTTGGAATCGAAGAACTGAAAGAAGGAATTATAGCTTCGGGAGCGATTTTATATTATTTGTCCGAAACACAGCATAATAGAGTGCAGCATATTACAGCAATTCAGCGTATTGCCGAAGATGAATATGTTTGGATGGATCGTTTTACGATTCGGAATCTCGAATTATATCATAGTTACAATCCTAATGCCGTAACACTTTTGGATGTTATTGATAAAACGCTTTCGCCAATGGGCGGTCGTTTGTTAAAAAGATGGTTGGCTTTGCCTTTGAAGGATATGAACAAAATTCGGAACCGTCATCAAGTGGTTTCGTACCTCCAAGAAAACCGAGAGGTTCTAAAACGGATTCAACACCAAATCAAACAAATTTCGGATTTAGAGCGTTTGATTTCGAAAATCGCCACAAGCAAGGTTTCGCCAAGAGAAATCGTTTATCTAAAAGAATCTTTAGATGCGATTATTCCAATAAAAACCTTGGCCCTAGAAAGTCCGCAAGAAGCCGTTAAAATTATTGGCGACAGCTTACATAGTTGTGATTTATTGCGTGAAAAGATAAAAACAACCTTAAACCAAGATGCGCCTGTGGCTGTTGCCAAAGGAAATGCCATTGCCAAAGGAATCAATGAAGAATTAGATGATTTACGAGCGATTTCAACTTCGGGAAAAGAATTTTTAGAAGGAATCGAAAAACGAGAATCGCAGCGCACGGGAATATCATCGCTAAAAATTTCCTTCAATAATGTATTTGGGTATTATATTGAAGTTCGAAATACACATAAAGACAAAGTGCCGCCAGAGTGGATTCGCAAGCAAACCTTGGTCAATGCAGAGCGCTATATAACCGAAGAATTAAAAGAATACGAAACGAAAATCCTAGGTGCTGAAGAAAAAATTCATAAAATAGAATCCGAATTATTCGAACAATTAGTAAGCTGGATTTCGACGTACATCAAACCAGTTCAAATGAATGCCAATTTAGTGGCGCAATTGGATTGTTTAAGTTCATTCACGCAACTCGCTATCGAAAACAAATATGTTTGCCCAGAACTAGACGATACTTTCGAATTGGATATTAAAAACGGAAGACATCCTGTTATCGAAAAACAATTGCCGGTAGGTGTTCCATATATCGCCAATGATGTTTTCTTAGATCGAGAAACACAGCAAATTATTATGATTACCGGCCCTAATATGTCTGGAAAGTCGGCTATTTTGCGTCAAACCGCCTTAATCGTGCTCTTGGGTCAAATGGGAAGTTTTGTCCCTGCTGACAGTGTGAGAATGGGAATTGTAGATAAAATATTTACCCGAGTAGGAGCAAGCGATAATATCTCGATGGGGGAATCGACTTTTATGGTCGAAATGAACGAGACGGCTTCTATCTTGAATAATATTTCCGATCGAAGTTTAGTGCTTTTAGACGAAATTGGCCGAGGAACAAGTACGTATGACGGAATTTCGATTGCCTGGGCCATTGCTGAGTTTTTGCACGAGCATCCTTCGAAACCCAAAACATTATTTGCCACCCATTACCACGAATTAAATGAAATGAGCGAATCCTTGACTCGAATCCAGAATTATAACGTTTCTGTCAAGGAATTGAAAGATACCGTGCTTTTCATTCGAAAATTAGTAAAAGGAGGAAGCGCGCATAGTTTTGGAATTCATGTTGCAAAAATGGCAGGAATGCCACAAATCGTAATTCTGAAAGCGCAGAAACTACTAAAAAAATTAGAAAAAGATCATTCCAGCGAAGTGCTAAACGGTATTAAGTCGAGTAAAGACGAGATGCAGATGAGTTTCTTTAATCTTGATGATCCTTTGTTGGAGGAAATAAAAGAGGAAATATTAAGTTTAGACATCAACACAATAACGCCTATGGAAGCTTTGATGAAACTGAATGAAATTAAAAGAATGTTGACTAAAAAATAGTATTTTCGTTTTTAAAGTTTAGGCTATCAGAACGTTAACTTTTATCTGTATATTTTTTTCAAAAAAGGCTTGTTTAATTGAATTAATGTGTTAAATTTGCATCCGCAATACGGTACAAGTGTTGTGCTCTTTTTAAGATTGAATATGCGAAAATAGCTCAGTTGGTAGAGCGCGACCTTGCCAAGGTCGAGGTCGCGGGTTCGAGCCCCGTTTTTCGCTCAATATCAAACTGCTGAATGGTGTTATATTTAATTTTCAAATTAGATAAACAACAAGAAGCAAAACGCTCGGATGGTGAAATTGGTAGACACGCTGGACTTAAAATCCAGTGAACAGCAATGTTCGTGCGGGTTCAAGTCCCGCTCTGAGTACTTAGTTAAACCGTAAAGACTTAATTTTTAATTCTTTGCGGTTTTTTTTATGCTTTATTATGAGTTTTTTTGTGCTCCGAAAATTTATTTGAATTTAAAAAATATCTTTGAGTAAAAAAATAACCACATGCAAGAAAACGGCATGGTTTTTTGGTTTTCCTATAAACCTAAATGAATTAATTAAAAATCATTTAAAAAAAAGTAATAAAAAAAGCCACGCTTAGCGTGGCATAATTTTTTTTGTCGTAATTTAAAATTACTTCTTGGCTGGAGCAGCAGGTGCAGCAGCAGGTGTGGCAGCTGGAGTAGCTTCAGCAGCTGGAGCAGCAACTTTAGCAGTATCAACAGCAACTTTAGCAGTGTCAACAGCTACAGCAGTAGTGTCAACAGCAGCAGCTGGTTCAGCAGCTGGTTCAGCTTTTTTACAAGAAACAACAGTCA
>CAILTC010000661.1 GCA_903837025.1 uncultured Bacteroidota bacterium
TCAAGAGGCCACCAGTAACCATTGGCTTGGTTAGAATCACCAATTGAAATTCCAGAATTTCCAGAATTTAGAGTTATTATTCCGGCTTGGCTTCCTTTTAAAACGCCATTGACATAAATTTTCAGATTTGCTCCATCGTATGAAAACGCAATATGACTCCATTGATTTAAGAGAATAGTTGGAACGCTCAAATTTAGGTGAGTGTTGTTAATGCCTACGAGTCCAGCCGTTAGGTTATTTTGGTTAAAATCGAAACCCCATACTTCTCCGGAAGGATTCGCATATCCGTTTTGGCTTCTTCTAATGATTGCTGTATTTTGACTTTGAGCATTTCCCGTCCAATAATATGCCGTTGGATATATCCAAGTGGAAACTGTTAGGTTATTATTGTCTAAAAGGGGTGAATTAGCTACATATATTTCATTGTTTCTCTGACCAAAAACAGAACCCTGATCTGAAAATTGATAGGCCGAATTGCTATTTCCGTTTCTGTCCGTTGTTAGTGAAGCCACATAAACAGTTCCATTTAAATTATGACCTGATATATCATTGGCATTACCATTAAAGTTGTATCGTGCAACTAAACCATCGGTAGGGAACGTAGATATTGATGGTCCTGGAGTTGGATTGTTGTTTGGGCTGCAATTGGCTAATAAAATTGCTACAGCAGCTAAAAGAACTAAATTTTTAAGAGAATTAATTGGTTTCATGTTTTTGGTTTTAGATTAAGGATATTGGATTAGAGTGTTTCTTTTTAATTATTCGACAAAACTACCGTCTTGTTTGGCATAAAATGGCAAAGTCCTTTTTACCTTTGTTATTCAATAAATTAAATTTCCATGGAAGATTACAGTAAAAGGAGGCTCTACAGAAAAATCATAGTAAAACTTCTAAGAGAAAAAAAGCACAATATTGATGAGCTTTTGTCTTCACTAAATGATATTTTGATAACGGATTATGGAATGAATTCTGTAGCCAGAAGAACTCTTGACAGGGCTAAAGAAAGCCTGATAGATAACGGGTATATAATCAAATCCAGAAAGTTTGAAGGGAAAAATTATTTTGTTCTTGAAGGTCATCCCGAAAATTTGAACCTAACAGAAGAGGAGCAACTTACCTTACCCTTGCTCTTAGGATTGTTGGATACCGAGAAAGCCATGAACTCTGTGGAGTGGATTAAGTCCGTATTAATGGAAGAGTTTGATTACAGCAAAGAAGATTTAAATCCACACCCGCATTTTGTCCATATTCAGCCTACTTTAAATAGCCAAGACCAATTGCTTATTTTGGCTGGTAGAATTATTGAATATATCAAAAAAGGGCAAGCCATTAAATTTTTGTACGATAAAAAAAGACTCGAAAAATTTAAACAGGTTGCTCCATTACAAATTCGATATTACGATAACCGTTATTATTTATTGGGAACCGATATCGATGAAAACACAAACGAAGCGGGAACATTATTAAAAAACTACACCCTTGATAAATTCATAGAAAGACAAGTATATCCGGCAATAATTGAGGCTGATGATGATGACTCCATAGAAAAGCACATTTATTTCGATTACCAAAAACTGTACAAAAATAGTGATTTAGAAAATCTACTCAGTAATAGCTTGGGAATTTGGTATGACAGAGAGAATCAACTAAAAACTTTTAGATTAAAATTTACCGATTGGGCTATGGGTATTGTGGAGAATAAAAAAATTCATCAGTCACAGCAGATCATAGAAAAAACCAAGGATTTTACAATCTTGGAAATTTCTGTTTGGGACAATAGAGAAATT
Source organism: uncultured Bacteroidota bacterium (assembly GCA_903837025.1). GTDB lineage: Bacteria > Bacteroidota > Bacteroidia > Flavobacteriales > Flavobacteriaceae > Flavobacterium. The sequence goes on from CAILTC010000661.1 coordinate 1,788, forward strand.
GACTTTTTTGTGGGGAGATTTGGGGATAAATGTGAGCGGTTGAATTGAATGTTTAAGAATTTATTTTCCGTGTTATTTTAAACGGAAATGTTTCTGAAATTATGTCTTTATTACGATTAAATCATAATATATTAAATGGTTGTGTTGTTTCTAGTTCCTAATAGGAAAGGTCACGGATTGTAAATCCGCACAAACTGAAATATAAATGAATGCCCCTTGGGAAGTTGTTGGCAGTATTGGGATTAAGGGTTTGGGATTTAGA
>CAILTC010000662.1 GCA_903837025.1 uncultured Bacteroidota bacterium
ACAGAGTACTATCTTAACTCATTTTCCACTTCACCCGAGAATAAAAAAGAGGTGGAATATTTTGTTTTGGACTATATCACAAACCATAATCTTGACGAGATTATTAGCTTACTTCAAGAAAGTATTAAATAATTTTAGATTGCGATATTTTTTTCAAATCATGTGTAAAAACCTTCCTGAAAAAAGTCAGAATTTTACACATTAATTAAAAATGTATTCATTTGAAAAAGTACGCTCCATTATTCCTGAAATAATGATAATTTAGGATTTTTTTTTCTGTATTGGGAATCAGGGAGCGTACCTTTTCAAAGACCTTTAAAATAAGTATTTTCTAAGCTTTAATATGTCTGAAAGAACTTAAAAAAATCCTTTACAAAAGTCACAAAAAGTACAGCTAAGGTATTGAAAATTCATGAACTGCGTACCCATAATGGCACCGCTCATTCTTCGCAGCGCCACCCTTCGGGACTTATAGCACGCAGTTCATGAATTTCCAATTTTGTATTGCTTTCTTTTTTTCCTTTTTCTTTTGAGAAATGGTTAAGGACTTTCTAGCCAAATCAAAAACGAACTTCCCACGTAATTTATCGAAATCAAATCATAGGCAAAATTGACCTAGGATTGTTTATGTCAAACACTATTTTTAAATTAGCCTTAATCCTTTAAAAAACTGAAAGATTGCCACGTTCCTGCAATCGGCAAGATGAACGGTTGTTAAACAACCGGATCTTGCTGCCCCACACTCGGAACTCGTGGGCAGTGACACTGAAAGGATAAAAAGAGTTTGAAAAATAATGAAAATGATAGATGATGGAAGCAGAAAATTCAAACAGGACACGCATAATTGGGCTGCGCCTAACTCCCGAAGAATATGCAAAAATGGAGCGTAGATGGAAATCCAGTACGTGCCGGAAATTAAGTGACTACGTTCGTAAGCATCTTTTCGATAAGTCAATTGTAACTACCTATAGAAACCAATCACTGGACGATTTTATGGAAGAAACGATAGTACTCCGCAATGAGCTAAATGCTATTGGGAATAACATTAATCAGGCTGTAAAAAAACTACACACTTTGCAACAAATTCCTGAATTCAGGAACTGGATAATTAGCTATAACCTAGATAAAATGATCCTTTTCAACAAAGTAGAAGAAATCAAAAAACACATTCAAAAAATTACGGACAAATGGTTACAATCATAAAAACAAGCCATTCAATTCGCAGTATTTTTAACTACAATGAAAATAAAGTTAAGGCAGGTGTTGCCGAGTGTATTGCAGCAGGAAACTATCCTGTTGATGTGGACAAAATGAGTGATACCCTAAAACTAAATCGCTTTATAAAACGGATAGAATTAAACGAAAACGCAAAGCGGAATAGCGTTCATATTTCCCTGAATTTTGATCCGTCAGAAAATTATTCAAAAGAAAAACTGATAACTATTGCCGATACTTATATGGAGAAAATCGGTTTCGGAAAACAACCTTATTTAGTATACCAACATCACGATGCTGGACACCCTCATTTACATGTGGTAACCATAAATATTGAAAGGGACGGCAAGCGGATTGACCTGCATCATTTAGGAATTCGGAAATCTGAACCAGCTCGTAAAGAAATTGAAGAACTTTTTGGACTCGTTAAAGCGGAAGGAAGAAAAAAGAAAGAGGAATTTAACTTGCAGCCTATTGCTATTGGCAAGGTACTGTACGGTCGTATTGAATCAAAGAAAGCCATATCCAATGTTTTGAATATAGTTCTGAGCCAGTACAAGTATGCAAGTCTACCCGAGCTCAATGCGGTTCTAAAACAATATAATGTCTTGGCTGATCGAGGCAGCGAGAATTCAAAAATATTCTTAACAAAAGGATTGGTGTACCGAATTCTGGACGAACAAGGTAAGCCAATTGGTGTTCCGATTAAAGCAAGCGATTTTTATAGTAAGCCAACATTAAATTTTCTAGAGGAAAAATTTAAGCGTAATGAAGTTAGAAGAATACCCGACAAAGCTCGTGTTAAAAATATCATTGATATTGCACTGCTAAGAGAGCAATCAATGTCCATAAACGAACTGGCAAGACTATTGGAAAAAGAAGGTATTCATACTGTTTTTAGAAGAAGTGCAGAAGGTCTGCTTTATGGCATTACTTATGTGGACCACAAGACCAAAAGTATTTTTAATGGTAGCAGCTTAGGAAAAGAATACAGTGCAAAAGCTATTCAGGAACGTTGCGGATTAAAAGTTGCTGGAGGAGGAAAAAGTAATATGATATCTAAAAAAATACCTCCAAAAGAATTACTAATTAACAACATGCAACAACAAAAAGATACACTTACTATTCCTGATTTTGTTAAACTCTTAGATATGCTTATACAGGCAGAATATTCTACCGATTATCTGCCGAACCAACTGAAAAATAAAAGAAAGAAAAAAAAGAGAAAAGGATGGTCTGATAATTGAAAAAACATTTTACTCAATAAGCACATTGCACCGAAATCCTAAATACATACATTAAAAACGGCGAAATCAAATTCGGCTAAGTCCATTCTGATTTGATGATTTAGGAACAGAAAGCAATACTAAACATTATGGAAACTAATATAATAGGCAAAATTCTAGTGAGCCGCTACGTTGCATTTATTCAAAACAAACTCATCACACACATCACTACTAATCTTCGACCTTCAGAAATCGAAGCACTTTACGGAAACCAAGTGCTCTCTAGAATGCGTCCATTTTTAACCTAATTGCTTTTGATAAAATACTCCAGACAAACGATGATGGTTTTCTCTATAAAGCGGAATACGACTGCTCAAAGATTTGATGAAATTAGGTATATCTTTAATATTTAGATAATATCTTAAATCTTGATAGTTTGGTGGCCAAGTCAGTCAACTTTATGCAAAAGCACCGAAACAGTGATGGTTTTACCGGTCTGTTCTGCCAACGCATTGGCTATGTTGGAGGCTCCGTTGGGGGAAGCTTTACTTGAAAACACAAGATGATCAAAGTGATGCCTTGTGGCTCCAGAGTTCACTTGGGTTGACAATAGATTACTTACCGAAGTAGTATTGTTGCTGTAGCCAAAGGCAAAAATGGTACATCGTCCAAGCCTTTTTACAAGGAGATCTACCACGATTTGGGTTTCGGAATGAGGGAGTGTGATATTTTCCATAGCTATTAATTTTTGATGCAAGTTAGCCACACCCAAAGCTGTACCGAACCAATTCCCTTGGTATGCTACCAATAGTATTTGTATATTACTTTAGTCTCTAATTTAGCTTTGAGATTTAGAAAAGATAAAATCCTCCCGAATGATATAGGCTGATGAGGATGCACTTATGTTAATCAATGAATCCAAGATTTCAATAAACGCATTTCGAAACTTCGAATTTCTTTGGAGAGCCTTTCTATAAAAACTATCATGGTAGGCTTGAATTATCAACTTATCAAAATAATATGAATTTTCATGCTCCATTAAATCTATAGTCACTCGAGCTGCGATTAGTTCTACGGCGTCGGGCATCATTTCAGTAAATCCAATGCCAGATATGAATTTGATACTATAATCAAGATTAGCACCAGCACCTATAAAATCCATAAATAGTTGTTTCTTGCCTGCTAATGGTATCCAATTGAATTGAAAAGAATCAAACATGTAATGATTGAAAAGCAACTGTTTGTCAAAAGCAAATGCTTTGGTTTGAGTGCATTTTGCTATGAATTTTTCGAATAGCATCCAATAATTTGCCGATTTGAATTCGTCTGCTAAGAACGCGAGATGCAAATCTTCAAGCCTTTGAGCTATAAAGTCGTGGGATTTACTTCGGATTCTTCGCCCAGTGCTGATCTCAAATGTTGCACTAATCAATACCTCAAAAAAGGGTTCAGCTACAGCTAACTGCTGATGAAGCATATATTTGGCAGCAAACTCACCAAAATTTTGGAGTGATTCATGATTAAACCGTTCATAATCATCCCCGTAATCGCTGTCCTTTTTGTTTAAATTGTACAATATATGGTTCAAAAGTAAAAGACAGAAATGCTGTAGGTCCGAATTGTTAGTGTCATAAGGAATGAGCTTAAGAATCTCAAATATCATATCGATACTAACATCATCCAAACTAACTATATTAAGTGCAGGTTTTTTTTCACTAGTTCCAATAGAGATGATTATATCATGATATTTTCTTCGGACATCAATTATTTTTTGATTATGAGATAATTCTTCTTGATTTACTTCTGTCTTAAGTTGATTTTTAGTGCCTATAAAAAACTTTATGATTCTAGCCACAAACGATAAAAGTTGATTCTCTTTAGAACGTAAAGTGGATATTTCAATATGTGCGGTACTATGGAGTAATCTGCTAAATGTCGAATATTTATATAGTCCTATGATGCACTTAATCATAAAATCAGGATCGTTTTTCCATAGGTAAGTATAAAACGACTTATACAAAGTCTTTTTTTCCATTTTTCCGTGGTAAGAGATTAGGGCTAGGAAAATGTTTTTTTTTAAATCTGATTTGATTTCCCCTTCTGACAAATGCATAAGTCGTGGTAGAACTGAGTAGGCAATTTCAGTTTCCATCGGAGTATAGATAAAACCTTCTATCTTGTTGTTTGCCCCATATAAATCATATTCAATGATCGCACGCAGTTTTTCAACACACCATTCTTTTTCGATAGAATCCAAAGACTCAAAATAATCTCGGATACCTATTCCTGCCACCAATCCAGGTTGGTTTTCAAGTTTATTGATTTTCGTGTTATCTTCAAATTCTTTAGTGATTTTCAAAACATCTTGCCATTTTTCATAACGGTCATCTTCAATCGGTTTGTTCTGAGACTTATTAAAACTCCAACTAGATACGGTCGAAAGTACGGCAGATTCTTC
>CAILTC010000663.1 GCA_903837025.1 uncultured Bacteroidota bacterium
ATATTTAGATTCAAGATCCGAAGTAATGGCAAACAATTCACGATACCATTTTGCTGCTTTTTCCATTTCAAAATTAGTATAATAAGAATTGGCTAGTTTTTCGAACATGTCAATCGATTTATAGCCTTTTAATGCCACTCTTTCGTATGTTTTTATGATATTTACTTCTACATATTTTGTTTTGTTTTCAGAAGCTATTTCCGTTGTTTGAGCATAACTTTTAAAGGAATACATGCTTATTATTGACAGTAAAGGGAGTATATAATTTCTCAATATAATTTTTTTTAGAAGAATCTTGGTGACGTAATTTTACTAATATTATTGAAAATTTCGTAGCGCAAGAATATTTCATGCGAACCAGAATTATAATTTTTTAAATTGGTTGTTTCCCTGTCATAACCATATCCAACATACAAACCATCTGAAACTTGAAAGCCAACCATGGCACTCATTGCAGCACTCCATCGATAGGCAACGCCAACCATGAATTTATCATAAATCATAAAGTTTCCTGATATATCAACTTGTAAAGGGGCACCTTGAACCATTTTCGTAAGTAAGGCAGGTTTGAATTTTACGGAATCAGCCATATCAAATACATAACCAGCTATAAAATAGTAATTTATTTTTTGCTTGTAAATGGCTACTTCATTATCATTGTAGTTTTGTGTCTCGATAAAATTTGGGATAGAAAAGCCTATGTAAGCTTTATCGGAATGCAAATAAGCCCCCGCACCAATGTTTGGAATAAACCTGTTATAATTTTGTAAACTTGCATCGGTTGCATCTACAGGATTTAATTTTGAAGCATCTAAATTAAAAAGACTACCAGTAGCTTTAATTCCAAAAGAGAGCTTATAGGTTTGTGAAGTAGGAATTGTATAAGATAAATCAGCCGAGAAAGTATTGCTTTGTGTAGGACCAATTTTGTCATTTATCAGCGATACGCCCAAACCTAGATTACTTCCGTTTAATGGGGTATTGATTGATAGGGTATTTGTTATTGGAGCTCCATCTAGACCAACCCATTGGGTGCGATGCAAAGCGAATATACTCAAAGCTCCTCTCGACCCTGCATAAGCAGGATTGACATTGATTGTGTTGTACATGTATTGTGTAAATTGTGCATCTTGTTGAGCATAACTTAACATTCCTGTAAACATCAAAACGGATAATAATATTCTTGTCTTCATTTAGTTTGTCGTTTTAAACTTGGGGTTTTAAAATCCAAAAAGTTAGGTTTCATTTGGGGTTATCGCGTAAGGTACAAATATCCTTCTTTTTTGTTCGTTTGTATTAGACCATTGTTATCAAAAGAAGTGTAATTTACGATATAATAATAAGTTCCTGTTGGCAAACCAGATGTTTGATCGATTGTTGATCTCCCTTGCGATGTCCCGTCAAAAACATTGGTTACATTATTATAGTTTTTAGTTTGGTAAACCAAAACCCCCCATCGGTTATAAATTTCTACTGAATTATCAGGATAACAACTTGTTTCGTCAATGTGATCGATTGTAAACACTGGATTTTTGCTTCCATTAGGAGAAAAAGCATTGTGAATTACAACAGCTGAACAACCCAATACAATACCACCACAATCATTATTTATGGTCATATTTATTAATAAGCTCGAAGGACAGCTTCCGTCATTTACGGTATATTCAAAAACAAAATTACCAAGAGGAACACCAAGCGGAGTGAATATATTTGCCTGTATTGCTCCGGTATTGTCAACATCTATCCAAGTTCCATTTGAAGGAGTTCCAGCGGGTAACAAACTGTTTAAATCAATAGTTGCTGTATCCGTATTACACGCTTTGCTTGGTATTGTAGCACTAACAGGTTGAGATCCTGTAATATCGTATTGGCAAGAAGCTCCATTCCAAGTTGCAGTTTGGTAACATAAAACTGTTGGCGCAGCTGGTTGAGATCCTGTAATATCATATTGACAAGAAGTTCCATTCCAAGTTGCAGTTTGGTAACAAGCTACAGTTGGCGCAGCAGGTTGAGTTCCTGTAATATCATATTGGCAAGAA
>CAILTC010000664.1 GCA_903837025.1 uncultured Bacteroidota bacterium
AAGAATAAACTGGATTAACACCACTCATTATCAAAGTATGAACGCTTCCTGCTTTCATATCATTTACTAATTGAGCTACTTTTTCGTTAGATCCTTTTCTGATTTGTCTTGTTCCAGTTGTAGAAAAAGATTCACTTGCCAATGCTTTATTAATGGCTAAAACCAATAATTGAGCATTTTTATCTTGAATACCAGAAACCAAAACCCCTTTACTTCCAGCAGCTTTTAATTGTTGAGCAGCTTTGGTAACTTCAGCTTTTAATTTTGCATCTAAAGTCACAGGAACTGATGCTCCAACAACCGTATTGTATATAAGTACTAATGCTTGCTTTTGATTTGCAGTTGACATAGCCAAACGTTTATCAGCAGCCGCACCAGATAAAGTCATATTCGCTTCTAATTGAAAATGACGAGATATTTTTTTACTTCCTTTTGGTCCTTGAGGAATTCTTCCTTTAGCATAACCACTATCGTAGCTTCCACCTTGCCAATCTCCTAAGAAATCTGCAGCAACAGAAACAATTACAGCCGCTTTTGAAAAATCATAATCAACCAAAGCTCTTTCACCGTAAACCGTTTCGAATGCATCTAAAGCTTCTGAAGAAGAAACCGCATCATAAACAACATGTTTTGCATTTGGATTTTTAGAAATGAATTCAGCTATCAACTTTTCAGTTGACGGACTTGCCAATGTATTCGTCAATAAAACTACTTGCCCTCCTTTTGCTTTAGCATCAGCAAGACTTGATTTTATTTTCGAATCAACTTCTATCCAAGAAGCAGGTTTCCCAGCAACTTTAGGCTCTTTCAAACGCATACTATCATATAATGACAATATAGAAGCGTGAATTCTAGCATTAGCCGAAAATTTCGCTCCAGCGATAGCGTTATTATCAATTTTGATAGGACGCCCCTCACGAGTTTTCACTAAAAGGTTAGCGAAATCGAAACCATCAAAAACCGAAGTTGCATAGTAATCAGCAATTCCAGGAATGATTTGTTCTGGTTGAACCACATAAGGTATCGACATATGTACAGGACCTTCACAGGCTGCAAGTGTGGCTGCTGCGGTAGTAAACCCAACATACTTTAAAAAGTCACGACGTGATGTTGATGAAAATGATGCAGCATCACTATTTCCTAAGAATGTATCTGTAGGAATTTCTTCAACAAATTCGTTATTTTTAAGCGCCTCAACAATAGAACTATTTCCGTCTAGCTCTTCAACACTTTTCCAGTATTTTTTGTTTGATGACATATTCTATATAAATATTAGCTTCTTAATTATTGTTTATTATTTTAATCGTTTAATCGTTTATTGTTTAAATCGTTTAAACCCTTAAACCTTTAAACTTTTAAACTTTTAATAGTGGCATTTACCACATTCCAATCCGCCCATTTGTGCTGCAGTCAATTTGTCTACACCATATTTTTTGGAAAGTTGTTCGTGAATTTTTTTGTAATAGTCATTGCCTTCCATTTTAACTTCAGTTTTTCTATGGCAATCAATACACCAACCCATTGTCATTTTGGCAAATTGTTTTTGAACTTCATACGTTTGAACAGGTCCGTGACAAGTTTGACATGCAATTCCTCCAACAGTAACGTGTTGCGAGTGATTGAAATATACAAAACTTTGTAAGTTATGAATTCGAACCCATTTAACCGGTTGAGTAATACCCGTATATTTTTGATTGGCCTTATCCCAACCAACAGCAGTATATAACTTTTCAATTTCCTTATCATAAAAAGCTTTAGAATACTCAGGAGTTGCCGTAGTATCAGAAACTTCAGCAATATTTTTATGACAGTTCATACAAACGTTTAAAGAAGGAATTCCTGAATTTTTACTTACACGAGCGGAAGAGTGACAATAATTACAATTAATCCCATTACTACCTGCGTGTATTCTATGTGAATAATGAATAGGCTGAACGGGTTGATAATTTTGATCAACTCCAACTTGCATTAAATAACCATAAACAAAAAAGCCACTTGCCAACAATAAGAATATGGAAGTAATCAATACTAAAAATTGATTTTTCGCGAACGCTTTCCAGATTGGTAAAGTTGGTTCTTTTGGAGTAACATTAATCCCGTTTGCAGAAGCTACTTTTCTTAATACTTTGTTTACCAAAAACAACATTACAATAAGAATCGCCATAACCAATGACAATGCTCCAAGTATAATATCATTAGAAACACCACTTTCTTTATTTTCAGTACCAGGAACTTTAGCTCCTACTGTTGGAGTTGCTGCAGCTGCTTTTGGCTCTGAAGTATAAGCAATAATGTTGTCAATATCTGCTTCCGACAATTGAGGAAACGGAGACATTGGCACCTTGTTGTTATCTGCAAAAAGTTTTACAGCATCTGCATCACCTGATTTAATTAAATCAGCACTATTGTGTATCCATTTGTAAAACCATGGTTTTGCATGTCTAGCAACAACTCCGCGAAGTGCAGGTCCTGTTGCTTTAGCATCTAGCTTATGACAAGCCGCACAATTGGTATTAAAAAGTACTTTCCCTTTTGCAGGATCGCCACTTTGAGCAGTAGCAGGAGCCGCTGTTGTTGCAGCTACTGGAGCTGCAGTTACTGCCGGAGCAGCACCTTGTGCTAATGAAGTTAAGGACATCGTTAGCATTAATGCTAAACTTAGATATAATTTCCTTGAATTCGAATTATGGTTACCCACCTTTTTCATATAATATAGATTATCTACAATTTTATTATGATTTTTACCAAATTTAAAATATGATAAAAATCACTTTTTTTAAAAATATTCGACAAAAATACAATTTAAGAACTATTCTCAAAACCTTAAAATACTCTTAAATATAATTTATATTGATTCTAAATAGTTCATGTGATTTAGTTATACTTATTAAACACTATTTTTGCTTAAAAACAATTTAATTATGAGAATTCTAACTAAATCAAAAGTCGTTTTTTCCTTCCTTAGATTGAGCACTTTAAACTTTAATTTATTTGCACAAGACCAAAAAATAACTGTGAGTCAGGATCAAAAATTTGAGCAATTATTAAACGAAAAGAGAAAAATAAATACTTCGCTTAACTTAAATGACTCCTTTAAAATTCAA
>CAILTC010000665.1 GCA_903837025.1 uncultured Bacteroidota bacterium
CTGAATTTCAGTATCTTGATCAATATTTTTTCTTCAAATAATTACACCCAACGGGTTATATATTCTGAAAAGAAAGAGGTTTTTAAAGGGATGGATTTTTTATAGAAGAGAAACACTTTTGTATGTGCTTGTTAGTACAAATTCATACAAAAATTGTAATTTAATTTTCCTAAATTTGCAAGCATTAAAAAAAAGGGGTTAAATAGTGAGATGAAGAAAAAGAATCTTTGAAATCTAGAAAAATAAAATTGTTTTTTTTTGAATAAAATCACACCACAAATCACACTGCTTTTTATAAAAAAAATACAATACATTGAAAAAAAACAACTTAAACTTGTGAATTACTTATCAGTAGAAAATATTTCGAAATCATTTGGAGAGCGTACGCTTTTTAAAGACATTTCATTTGGAATTAACAAAGACCAAAAAATTGCCTTTATAGCCAAAAATGGCTCGGGAAAAACTACCATTATGAACATCATTAATGGTTTTGACGAACCCGATACGGGACAAGTCGTGCTTAGAAAAAGCGTCAAAATGGCTTTTCTTTCGCAAGACAACAAATTACAGGACGAACTCACGATTGAAGAAAGCATTTTTGCGTCGGATAATCCGGTTTTGAAAGTGATTGAGGAATACGAAAAGGCATTAGAAAACCCAGAAGACGAAGACGCTTATCAGAAAGCTTTCGACAAAATGGATCAGCATAATGCTTGGGATTTTGAAACCCAATTCAAGCAAATTTTATTCAAATTGAAGTTGGAAGATTTCAAATTAAAAGTAAAAAACATGTCTGGTGGACAGAAAAAACGCCTTTCGTTGGCGATTATTCTGATCAATCGTCCCGACTTATTAATTCTTGATGAACCTACGAATCACCTCGATTTAGAGATGATTGAATGGCTTGAAAGTTATTTTGCCAAAGAAAATATCACCTTGTTTATGGTGACGCACGACCGTTTCTTCTTAGAACGTGTTTGTAACGAAATCATCGAACTCGACAACGGAAAACTATACCAATACAAAGGCAATTATTCTTATTATTTAGAGAAAAAAGAAGAGCGAATAGCTTCGGAAAACTCGAGTGTGGACAAAGCCCAAAACTTGTTCGTCAAAGAACTCGAATGGATGCGCCGCCAACCCAAAGCGAGAACGACAAAATCGAAATCGCGTCAGGATGATTTCTATGATATTAAAGAAAAGGCACAAAGTCGCCGACGAGAAAACAAAGTCGAACTCGAGATTAATATGGAACGCATGGGAAGCAAGATTATTGAGCTTCACAAGGTTTCTAAAAAATTCAAGGATTTAACGATTTTGGATAATTTTAGTTTCGATTTTCAACGTGGCGAACGCATAGGAATCATCGGGAAAAATGGAACTGGAAAATCGACTTTCTTAAATTTATTGACAGGCACTATTCCGCTTGACGGAGGAAAAGTGGTTGTAGGCGACACCATAAAAATAGGTTATTATACGCAAAGCGGGATTAATCCAAAGCCAATGCAACGGGTAATTGATGTCATCAAAGAATACGGAGAATTTATTCCGTTGATGAAAGGAAGATTGATTTCGGCTTCGCAATTGCTGGAGCGTTTTCTTTTTGACTCGAAAAAACAATACGATTTTGTCGAAAAACTGAGCGGTGGCGAGTTGAAACGTTTGTATTTATGTACGGTTTTGATTCAGAATCCTAACTTTTTGATTCTGGATGAGCCCACGAATGATTTAGACATTGTAACCTTGAATGTTCTCGAAAGTTTTCTTTTGGATTATCCAGGTTGTTTGCTTGTGGTTTCGCACGACAGGTATTTTATGGATAAAATTGTCGATCACTTATTTGTTTTTAGAGGCGATGGCGTTATCGAAGATTTTCCCGGTAATTATTCAGATTTTAGAGCCTACGAAGACAGTACCGATGTTGCCCAAAAAGAAGAAAACAAAGCCGAAAAGAAAGATTGGAAACAAAACAATCCGACAGGAAATCTGACTTTCAACGAGCAAAAAGAATTTCAGAAAATCGAAAGAGAAATCAAGGATTTAGAATTAGACAAAGCCAAAATAGAACAACTTTTTTCTGACGGAAAAGTTGCGGAAACCGATATTGAGAAAAAGGCCTATGAATTGAAAAATATCATCAATAAAATGGAAATGAAAGAAGAACGCTGGTTCGAGCTTTCGAGTAAAATGGAGGGATAAATGTCATAAACAATTTATTAGTCAATTTGTTATTTCGACAAAGGAGAAATGACAAAAAAAATACCCCAACACTTTTAGCGGTAAGGCTGAAAATGTTGGGATATCTTTTTTTTAAATAACGTTTTATGCCATAAACAAAACGGGCTTGTGAAAGTTATATAAAGCCAAATTGTAAGGAACTATTCTAGGCGCAACTTTTTCTGAGGCAGCATCTAAAGTAATATGATTGTGTTTTACGAACAAGTAAATTTCTTTTAAACAATTAGATAAACGCTTGTGAATGGCTGTTTTGTATGTTGGCAAGGGCTTGTCGCCAACCAAAAAATCAATTTGGAAATTAGAGCTTGTTTTCGAGATGTTGTTTCCGATGATTCTTATGGTAAATTGGGTCGGAACTCCGTTTTGTTTTCCTTGATAGTGTACTGTCATAACTGTTTTATATTAAGAGAGATTAGGCTTCAACATCTATAGCTGCTGAATTTCACATAAAATTAATAAAAAAAAGGAAATTGACATAATACAAGGCTTTAAATTAACAATTCGTAACAAAATAGTTTCTCTGCAAATTTAAGATACTGACAATTTCAAAAAATATCCAACTTCGTGCGCTTACAATTTTACTATATTTGCTTTTAAATTAATAAAAAAAATGAAACACATATTTACTGCGCTACTTGCATTGACCCTTTTTATTTCTTGTTCTAAAGAAAAAACAGTTACAACTGATTATACTGCCAAAAACGAACAAGAAATTAAAGACTATATAGCCAAAAATAATTTGACCGCACAAAGAACCACTGATGGTTTGTATTACGTAATTAATACTCAAGGAACCGGAACACAACCTACCGCAACATCCAATGTTACAGTGGCTTATAAAGGCTATTTTACAAACGGATCCATCTTTGATCAAAGTAATTCAGCAGGAATTTCTTTTGGTCTAAACCAAGTAATACAAGGCTGGACCGAAGGTATTCCATATTTTAAAGCGGGGGGCAGCGGAATCCTTTTAATACCGTCAAGCCTAGGTTACGGCCCTAATGATTACAGTACTATTCCTGGAGGTTCGGTACTTATTTTTGATATTAATTTAATTTCAGTAAATTAGAAAAAACACCTTAGTTTATTGGTTTAAAATTTATAATCAGCATTGTCAAACAGCAAAAAAACCACAACAAAATCTATTTTTTGCTGTGGTTTTTTGCTGTAAAAAAGTATCGTTTTACCTAGGAATCGGATTGTAATCTTAACAAAAAGGCCCAATAGGATTATTTTTCAACTATAAATTTTTTATTATCTCTACAAGTCTATCCTTGGTCATCGGCTTGATTATAAAATCAGAAACTTCATTGATGGCCTTTGCTCTATTAACATCATCTGGCGAAATCGACGATGAGCAGATATAGATGGTAATCGTTTTTCCAATTTTGGGATTAATCTTGACAAATTCTTCCAGAAACTGCCATCCATCCATGATTGGCATGCTTAGATCGAGAAAGATAATGTCTGGTAATCTTTCGATATTATCCATATTCTCCTTTATATAAACAAGGGCGTCATATCCGTTTTCAAAAATCTTAATTAAATCGACAAGTTTGTATTTCTCGAGCATTTTTGTAGTGAGAAATACAAAAACTTCATCGTCGTCTACTAAGGTAAGTTGTTTAAGCGCTTTCATAAATTTTGATTATTAAATTCAACAAAAAAGGTACTGCCTATGTCAGGCGTACTTTCCGCCCAAATTTTCCCACCCATAGCTTCAATCTGAGTTTTTATCATAAAGAGTCCAAACCCTTTTGCATCTGGATGCTTGTGAAATGTTTTTCGAATTTTAAACAAATTATTTCTATGCATATCCATATTAATTCCCAAGCCATTATCACTTACCAAAACCAGTATTGAATCGTTTACTTTTCTGGATTCAATTTTTATTTTTGGCTTTCGGTCAGGCGATTTATATTTCAGAGAATTGCTAACTAAATTAGTAACTATGCTTTCAAGATATTTTTGAGGAAAATAAACAATTGGGGACTTAGTGGTATCAACCACTATTTCAGCATCATATTCCTTAATCTGGGTTTCAAAACCAATAAGTACCTTGTCTAAACAATCTTTCAAATAAACCTTATCGATTTCAATTCCCGCATCATGTTGAACCTGAATAGATTCAACTAATTCATTAAAAACATCCATCAGATGGTTCACCACTGGTTTTATCTTACTATGCACCAATTGACGTTCATCCTCATCCTCACTCTGA